>NZ_DIEJ01000301.1:6463-22912 GCF_002418565.1 Achromobacter sp. UBA5777
GGCCGTCTTCGGTGGTCTGGCCGGCGGCAACCGCCTGCTGATTCTGGTTCTGTTGACGGCGCGCGTCGGGCTTGAGCTCGATCTGCACTTGCGACGGGGCGCGGATGACGGTGCGGTAGCCGGCGCCGGAACCTTGGTACTGGGCGTCGGTCACGGTGCTTTCGGCCGGCAGATCGTAATAGCCCTCAGCTTTCTGCTTGGCGCAGCCGGTTGCGGCGATCACGGTGCCCGCTAGCAGCAGCCCCATGACGCTGAGTTTGCGGGAGCGGGAAACGATTTCTACGCGCGCGGCCATGGCAGCTTATCCGTGAATTGAGTCTGTCTCCGATTTTACGCACTTATGCGAAGATTCGATACGTTCCCCTTAGCCGTTCCCGGGCATCCCGGCACTTTATGCACAAATTACGACACGGCCGCGCGCGGCTCCTCATTCCTTGCGCCATCGCCGGTCTGTCGGATGGGCAGGCGCGTCTGGACGGCAAGGGGCGATGACGCCGATGTGGCACGTCTTTGATCTACCCTTTGGCGTCTTCATCGGCGTGGCGGCGCTGGCGGGCCTGTTCGTGGGCAACTGGCTGACGGTGCTGACCCATCGGCTGCCGCGCATGATGGAGCGCGAATGGCAGGCGCAGTGCCTGGACGCCGCCGGCAAGCCGCGGCCCGCCGGGCACTATGGCCTGCTGTCGCCGGCCTCGCAATGCCCGGCCTGCGAGGCGCCCATCGAAAGAATGGCCCGCATTCCCGTGCTCGGCTGGCTGCTGCTGCGCGGCCGGTGCGCGGCCTGCCACGCGCCCATCGGCTGGCGCTATCCCGTCATTGAACTCCTGACCTGCGCGCTGTTCGCCGCCTGCGCACTGCGCTTTGGCGCGACGCCGATCGCGTTGGCGGCCATGGGCTTGTCGGCCATGCTGGTGGCGCTGGCATGGATCGACTTCGAAACGACGTTGCTGCCCGACGTTCTGACGCAGCCGCTGGTGTGGGCGGGCCTGCTGGTGAACCTGTTCGACGCGTTCACCAGCGTGCAGACGGCGGTGGTCGGCGCGGCGGCCGGGTATCTCTTCCTGTGGGTTATCTTTCATGTGTTCCGCCTGTTGACCGGGCGCGAAGGCATGGGGCAAGGCGACTTCAAACTGCTGGCCGCGCTGGGCGCGTGGTTTGGTGTCGAGGCCTTGCCGATGTTGCTGCTCAGTGCGTCGCTGGTGGGTGTGCTGATCGGCGGGACGCTGACGCTCACCGGCCGCGCCAGCCGCGGCCAGCCCTTGCCCTTCGGGCCGTACCTGGCGCTGGCCGGCCTGGTCATGCTGCTGCTGGGTGGCGAACAAGGCATGTGGCAGTTCATGAACTAGGGACGGCCGGTCAGGACGGCCGGTCAGGACGATCGGCTAGCCGAGGGCCGCCGGATCGAAGGCCATGCAACGGCACTCAGCAAAAGACAAAGGAAAGGCAGCATGTTCAACATTGGTCTGACGGGCGGCATCGGCTCGGGCAAGTCCCGCGTGGCGGACATGCTGGCGGAGTGGGGCGCGGCGTTGGTCGACACCGACGAGATCGCGCGATCGCTCACCGCCGCCGGCGGCGCTGCCATGCCCGCGATCGAACACGAATTCGGACCGCAGGCGCTGACCCCCGACGGCGCGCTGGACCGCGCGTGGATGCGCACGCAGGCATTCGCCGATCCGCAGGTGCGGCGGCGGCTGGAGGCCGTGCTGCATCCGGCCATCGGCCGCGAAACGCAGCGGCAGGCGGCGGCCGCGCGCGGATCGTATCTGGTCTTTGTGGTGCCGCTTTTGGTTGAGTCCCTGGATCGTTGGCGAGACCGCGTGGATCGTATCTGCGTGGTCGATTGCGATCCCGAAACGCAGGTCGCTCGCGTGCAGCAGCGCAGCGGGCTGACGGAGCAGGACATCAGGCGTATCATGGCGGCACAGGCTGCGCGGGCACACCGGTTGGAGGTCGCGGACGACGTCATACTCAACGACGCAACGACAACACCGGAACAGTTGCGCGCGCGGGCGTTGACCCTGCATGACCGCTGGCTTGCGCTGGCGACCACCACGGGCCGGTAAGCCAGCGGCTGCCGGCACCCCTGAAAATTCTTGGCCGCCGGCCAACCACTTGATAGGGCCTGTAAAAAAGCGTGATCGTTTACGAATATCCCTTCAACGAGCGCATCCGTGCTTATCTGCGGCTGGAATACCTGTTCGACAGGCTCTTCTTCTTTGCTCGCGAGGGTGACTCACGCCAGCATCAGGTTGCCGTCACGTCCCTATTCGATCTGCTCGACGCGTGCGAACGCACCGACGTGAAAGGCGCCGTCCTGCAAGACCTTGAACGCCAGCGCCTTGCGCTGGTCGGGCTGCGCGATCATCCCGGCGTTGCGCAGGACGCGCTGGAAGGCATGCTGCGCGAAATGGAAAAGGTGGCCAGTGCGCTGGCTGCCCCTGGCAAGACCGGCCAGTCGCTGCGCGAAAACGAATGGCTGACCAGCCTGCGCGGACGTCTGTCGGTGCCCGGCAGCGCCACGCAGGTCGACATGCCTTCGTACTATGCCTGGCAGAACAAGCCCGAAGCCGCGCGCTGCGCGGACCTGCAGGCCTGGGTGTCCCCCTTCATTCCCCTTTACGATGGCCTGACCCTGGCGCTGCGCCTGTTGCGCGAGTCCGGACGCAAGACCGACATCGTGGCCGAGCAGGGCGCCTATCAGCAGATGCTGGGCGGCAAGCAGTTCCAGCTGCTGCGCGTCTGGGTGGACCCCACCCACGGCGTCTTCCCCGAGATCAGCGCCAATAAGTACATGATCTGGATACGTTTTTCCACCCAGGACGGAGAGTTCAAACCCCAGCAGGTGGCCCGTGATGTGTCATTCAAGATGACCCTCTGTAGCTCTTAGGCTGAAGTTACGCAGGGTTTCGCTGCCCGGATTCCTGTTGCGGGTAGTTTCAGCATGACGGTCATCAGGGCCGAAATCGGGACGGTCTAGTAGACAATACGGCTTTCCTTCCGAGTGTGCCGGAACCGTTTCCATGTCCGATAGCCGTCCTGTATCCCCACCCTCCCGCTGGAGCCGTCGCCGCGTGGTCGGCCTGGTTTTGCTGCTCCTCGTTGTGGCGGCGATCGCGTGGTTGGTGCTCCGGCCCTCGGCCAAGCAGGGTGGTACGGGCGGACGTGCCGGCGGCCGGCCTCCCATGGCGGCCATGGCCAACCTGCCGGTGCCGGTGCGGATCGCCACCGCCGCCCAGCAGGACATCGACATCTTCCTGCGCTCGCTGGGCACGGTCACCGCCTACAACACCGTCACCGTCCGAAGCCGCGTCAGCGGTGAACTCGTCAACGTCGCCTTCCAGGAAGGGCAGCAGGTCAAGGCCGGCGACCTGCTCGCGCAAGTGGACCCGCGTGCGTTCCAGGTGGCCTTGGACCAGGCGCGCGGCACGCAGATGCAGAACCTCGCCCAGCTGGAAAACGCCCGCCGCGATCTGCAACGCTACCAGGCGCTCTTCAAGCAGGATTCCATTGCCCGCCAACAGGTCGACACGCAGGCCGCGCTGGTGCGCCAATACGAGGGCACGGTCAAGAGCGACCAGGCCAACGTCGACAACGCCAAGTTGCAACTGGATTACGCGCGCATCACCGCGCCGATCAGCGGCCGTCTGGGTCTGCGCCAAGTGGACCGCGGCAATCTCGTGTCCAGCTCGGATACCAACGGTCTGGTCGTCATCACCCAGACTCAGCCGATTTCCGTTGTCTTCACCCTGCCCGAAACGCAGTTGCCCGAAGTGCGCGCGGAACTCGCCGCCGGCAAGACGCTGACGGTCGACGCCTACGACCGCGCCGACACCCGCCGCATCGCGACCGGCACGCTCGAGACACTGGACAACCAGATCGACGTGACCACCGGCACGCTCAAGCTCAAGGCCCGCTTCGACAACGCCGACGACGCGCTTTTCCCCAACCAGTTCGTCAACGTGCGCCTGCACGTGCTGACCCGCAAGGACGTGACCGCCATTCCGACGGCGGCAGTCCAGCAGGGCTCGGCCGGCGCGTTCGTCTTCCTGGTGCAGGAGGACAACACGATCGCGGTGCGCCAGGTGAAGCTGGGCGCCATCAACAGCGGCATGGTCGCCGTCAACGAGGGGCTGAAGCCGGGTGACCGCGTCGTCACGGAAGGCACCGACCGCCTGCGCGCTGGCGCCAAGGTGGAAATCCTGGGCGGCGCCGAAGTCATTCCCGCCACCCGCGACAAGACGCTGGGCGCGGGGGCGCCGGCCGGCACCACGCCCGCGTCCAAGTAAGCCGAGAACGCCGTGAGCCCGTCGCGCCTCTTCATCCTGCGCCCCGTGGCCACCACCCTGTCGATGGTGGCCATCCTGATCGCGGGCCTCATCGCCTACCGTTTCCTGCCCGTTTCGGCGCTGCCCGAAGTCGACTACCCGACGATCCAGGTCGTGACGCTGTATCCCGGCGCCAGTCCCGACGTCATGACGTCGCTGGTCACGTCACCCCTGGAGCGGCAGTTCGGCCAGATGCCCGGGCTGAACCAGATGTCGTCCACCAGTTCGGGCGGCGCTTCGGTCATCACCCTGCAATTCAACCTGACGCTGCCGCTGGACGTGGCCGAACAGCAGGTGCAGGCGGCCATCAACGCGGCGTCGAACCTGCTGCCGTCCGACCTGCCGGTGCCCCCCACCTACAACAAGGTCAACCCGGCCGACGCGGCGGTGCTGACGCTGGCGATCACGTCGCCCACCATGCCGCTGCCGCAGGTGCGCGACCTGGTCGATACGCGCGTGGCGCAACGGCTGTCGCAGATTCCGGGCGTGGGTCTCGTCAGCGTGGCGGGCGGGCAGCGCCCGGCCGTGCGCGTCCAGGTGAATCCGCAGGCGCTGGCAGCCAATGGCCTGTCGCTGGCCGACCTGCGCACCGCCATCGTCGGCGCCAACGTCAACCAGCCCAAGGGCAACCTGGACGGTCCGCAGCGCTCCACCACCATCAACGCCAATGACCAGCTCAAGTCGCCCACCGACTACAACAGCCTGATCATCGCGTACAAGAACGGCGCGCCGTTGCGGCTGGCCGACGTGGCGCGCGCGGTCGAAGGCGCCGAGGACACCCGCCAGGCTGCGTGGGCGGGCGACAAGCCCGCCATCCTGCTGAACATCCAGCGCCAGCCCGGCGCCAACGTGATCGACGTGGTCGACCGCATTCAGGCGCTGATGCCGCAGTTGCGTGCCGCGCTGCCCGCCACGCTGGACGTGACGGTGGTGTCGGACCGCACGCAGACCATCCGTGATTCGGTCGCCGACGTGCAGTTTGAAATGCTGCTGGCCGTCGGGCTGGTGGTCATGGTCACGTTCATCTTCCTGCGCAGCCTGACGGCCACGCTGATTCCCAGCGTCGTCGTGCCGCTGTCGCTGGTGGGCACTTTCGGGATCATGTATCTGTCCGGGTTCTCCATCAACAACCTGACGTTGATGGCGCTGACCATCGCCACGGGCTTCGTCGTGGACGACGCGATCGTCATGATCGAGAACATCGCGCGCCACATCGAAGAAGGCGAAAAGCCGATGCAGGCCGCGCTGAAAGGCGCGTCGCAGATTGGCTTCACGCTGATCTCGCTGACCCTGTCGCTGATCGCCGTGCTGATTCCGCTGCTGTTCATGACGGAGGTCGTGGGCCGGCTGTTCCGCGAATTCGCGATCACGCTGGCGGTGGCCATCCTGATCTCGCTGGTGGTGTCGCTGACGCTGACCCCGATGATGTGCGCGCGCCTGCTGCGCGCCGAATCCGAAACGAAGCACGGGCGTTTTCATCAGGCCACGGGCGCCTTCATCGACCGCATCATCGCCGGCTATGACCGCATGCTGCAGGTCGTGCTGCGCCATCAGACGCTGACGCTGATCGTGGCGGTGGCCACTTTTGCGCTGACCGTGCTGCTGTACCTGGTGGTGCCCAAGGGCTTCTTTCCGCAGCAGGACACCGGCCTCATCCAGGCCATCACGCAGGCGCCGCAATCCATTTCGTTCACCGCCATGTCCGAGCGCCAGCAGGCAGCGGCCCGCCTGGTGCTGGAAGATCCCGACGTGCAGGCCGTTTCGTCCTTCATCGGGGTGGACGGCAGCAACGCCACGCTCAGCGCCGGCCGCATGCAGATTTCGCTCAAACCCCAGGCCGAGCGCAATGGCGATCTGCGCACCGTCATGGCCCGCCTGCAGGAAAGCCTGAACAAGCAGGACGGCCTGACCGTCTACATGCAGCCGGTGCAGGATCTGACCATCGAAGACCGCGTCAGCCGCACGCAGTACCAGATGACGCTGTCCAACCCCGATCTGAAGGTGCTGAGCGAATGGACGCCCAAGCTGGTCGAGCGTCTGCGCGCCGTGCCGGGCCTGATGGACGTGGCCGACGACCTGCAGGACGACGGCCTGCAGACGTGGGTGGAGATCGACCGCGACGCGGCCTCGCGGCTGGGCATCACCGCCGCCGTCATCGACGAGACGCTCTACAACGCCTTCGGCCAGCGGCTGATCTCCACGATCTTCACGCAGTCCAACCAGTACCGCGTGGTGCTCGAAGTCCTGCCGCAGTTCCAGATGTCGCCCAGCGCGCTGGGGCAGATCCACGTGCCCACGTCCACGGGCGCGCAGGTGCCGCTGTCGTCAGTCGCGCACATCAGCGAAGGCCGGACGGTGCTGGCCGTGAACCGGCTCGATCAGTTCCCCATGGTGACCGTGTCGTTCAACCTGGCGCCCGGCGCATCGTTGTCCGACGCCGTCGAAAACATCAAGAAGGCTGAAGCCGAAATCGGCATGCCGACCAGTGTCGAAACGCGCTTTCAGGGCGCGGCGCTGGCGTTCCAGAATTCGCTGTCCAGCACGCTGTGGCTGATTCTGGCGGCCGTGGTCACGATGTACATCGTGCTGGGCGTGCTCTATGAAAGCTACATCCATCCCATCACCATCCTGTCCACGCTGCCGTCCGCGGGTGTGGGGGCGTTGCTGGCGCTGCTGATCAGCGGCACTGAGTTGGACATGATCGGCATCATCGGGATCATCCTGCTGATCGGCATCGTCAAGAAGAACGCGATCATGATGATCGACTTTGCGCTGGACGCCGAACGCAAGCGCGGACTCGCGCCGCGCGAGGCCATCCACGAGGCCGCGCTGCTGCGCTTCCGGCCCATCCTGATGACGACGCTGGCCGCGCTGTTCGGCGCCTTGCCGCTGATGCTGTCCACCGGCACGGGCGCTGAACTGCGCCAGCCGCTGGGCCTGGTGATGGTCGGCGGCCTGCTGCTGTCGCAGGTGCTGACGCTGTTCACGACGCCGGTCATCTACCTGATGTTCGATCGCATGTCCCGCCGTTGGCGCGGCGCCGGCGCGCCGTCCGCTGGAGACGCGCGATGATCCTGTCGGCCCCCTTCATCGTCCGGCCGGTGGCGACCACGCTGCTGAGCCTGGCGGTCGTGATGGCCGGCATGCTTGCGTTCTTTCTGTTGCCCGTGGCGCCGCTGCCGCAGGTGGACATCCCGACCATCTCCGTGTCGGCCAGCCTGCCGGGCGCCAGTCCCGAGACCATGGCCTCCAGCGTCGCCACGCCGCTGGAGCGGTCGCTGGGCAGCATTGCGGGCGTCACTGAAATGACCTCGCGCAGCTCGCAGGGCTCCACGCGCATCACGCTGCAGTTCGACCTGTCGCGCGACATCAACGGCGCGGCGCGCGACGTGCAGGCCGCGATCAACGCGGCGCGTTCGCTCTTGCCGACCGGCCTGCGCAGCAATCCCACCTATAACAAATCCAATCCGTCGGACGCGCCGATCCTGACGCTGGCGCTGACGTCCGACACGCTCAGCCAGGGCCAGTTGTACGACCTGGCCTCCACCATCGTGGCGCAGAAGCTGTCGCAGGTGGATGGGGTGGGCGAGGTCACGGTGGGCGGCAGCTCGCTGCCCGCGGTGCGCGTGACGGTGCTCCCCGGGGCGCTGGCCAACCAGGGCGTGTCGCTGGACGAACTGCGCGCCACGCTGGCCAACGCCAATGCCAACCGCCCCAAGGGCGTGCTTGAAAACGACCGCTACCACTGGCAGATCATGGTCAGCGACCAGCTCAGCCGGGCCGAGGAGTACCGGCCGCTGATCGTCGCCTGGCGCGACGGCCGGCCGGTGCGCGTGTCCGATGTGGCCAAGGTGGAAGACTCGGTCGAAGACCTGTATCAGACCGGCTTTTTCAACGACCGCAACGCGATCCTGATGGTCGTGCGGCGGCAGGCCGACGCCAACATCATCGAAGCCGTGGACGCCGTGCGGGCGCAGTTGCCCGTGCTGCAGGCGCTGATGCCCGCCGACGTCAACATGACGGTCGCGCAGGACCGCACACCCAGCATCCGCGCGTCGCTGCATGAGGCCGAGCTGACGCTCATCATCGCCGTCGGGCTGGTGGTGCTGGTGGTGCTGCTGTTCCTGCGGCGCTGGCGCGCGGCCATCATTCCCAGCGTCGCGGTGCCGGTGTCGCTGATCGGCACGTTCTGCATCATGTACCTGTGCGGCTACACGCTGAACACCATCTCGCTGATGGCGCTGATCGTCGCCACGGGTTTCGTGGTGGACGATGCGATCGTGGTGCTGGAAAACATCATGCGCCACGTCGAGAACGGCATGTCGCCGATGCGCGCCGCCTTGCGCGGCTCGCGCGAGGTCGGTTTCACGGTGTTGTCGATGAGCCTGTCGCTGGTGGCGGTGTTCATTCCCATCCTGCTGATGGGCGGGGTGGTGGGGCGTCTGTTCCGCGAGTTTGCCGTCACCTTGTCCGCCGCCATCCTGGTGTCGCTGGTGGTGTCGCTGACGCTCACGCCCATGATGTGCGCGCGCCTGCTGCGGCCCGAACCCAAGGACCCCAAGCCGCCAGGCCGGCTGGCGCGCTGGACCGAGCGCGGCTTTCAGTCCATGCAGGACGGCTATCGCCGCTCGCTGGGCTGGGCGTTGGCGCACGGGCGCCTGATGATGCTGACGCTGGCGATCGCCGTGGGCCTGAACGTCTATCTGTACACCGTGGTGCCCAAGGGCTTTTTCCCGCAGCAGGACACCGGTCAGCTGCTGGGCTTTTTCCGTGTCGACCAGGGCACGTCGTTCCAGGCCACGCTGCCCAAGCTCGAAGCGCTGCGCAAGGTGGTGCTGGACGATCCGGCCGTGCAAAGCATGACCGGCTACGCGGGCGGGCGAGGCGGCAGCAACAGCAGCTTCATGCAGATCCAGCTCAAGCCGCTGGGCGAGCGCAAGGTTTCGGCCGACGTGGTCATCAATCGCCTGCGAGCCAAGCTGCAGAACATGCCCGGCGCCCGTTTGTTCCTGGTGTCGCAGCAGGACATCCGCATCGGCGGACGCCAAAGCCAGGGCTCGTACGACTACACCCTGATGTCGGGCGATCTGCAACTGCTGCGCACCTGGATGCCCAAGGTGCAGCAGGCGATGGCCAAGATTCCGGAGATCACCGACGTGGATGCCGACGTCGAGGATCGCGGCCGCGAGATCAACCTGGTCATCGACCGCGAAGCCGCGACGCGGCTGGGCATCAGCATGGCCACCATCTCCACCGTGCTGAACAACTCGTTCAGCCAGCGCCAGGTGTCGGTCATGTACGGGCCGCTCAACCAGTATCACGTGGTGCTGGGCGTGGACCCGAAGTTCGCGCAGGACATCGAATCGCTGCGCCAGGTCGAGGTCATCACGGCGGACGGCGCCCGCGTGCCGCTGTCGGCGTTCACCAAACTTGAAAACGCCAACGCGCCGCTCAGCGTGAGTCACCAGGGCCTGTTCGTGGCCGACACCATTTCGTTCAGCCTGGCGCCCGGCGTGTCGCTGGGGCAAGCGACCACCGCGATCGACAATGCCGTGGCACGCCTGGGCTTGCCGTCCGACCAGATCCAGGCGGGCTTTCAGGGCACCGCGGCCGCGCTGCAGCAGACGCTGGCGCAGCAACCCTGGCTGATCCTGGCCGCGCTGGTCACCATGTACATCGTGCTGGGCATTTTGTACGAAAGCTTCATCCACCCGCTCACCATCCTGTCCACGCTGCCGTCGGCGGGGCTGGGCGCGCTGCTTGCGTTGCTGCTGGTGCGATACGACTTCACGCTGATTGCGCTGATCGGGGTGTTCCTCTTGATCGGCATCGTCAAGAAGAACGCGATCATGATGGTGGATTTTGCGCTGGACGCCCAACGCCACCACGGCATGACGCCGCGCGACGCCATCTTCCAGGCGTGCCTGACGCGGTTCCGCCCGATCATGATGACGACGATGGCGGCCATCTTCGGTGCGCTGCCGCTGGTGCTGGCCACCGGCGCCGGCGTCGAGATGCGCCAGCCGCTTGGCATTACCATCGTGGGCGGCCTGGTGCTGAGCCAGATCCTCACGCTGTACACCACGCCCGTGGTCTATCTTTATCTGGACCGCTTCCGCCTGTGGGCCGCGCGCCGGCGCGCTTCGCGGGGCGGGAATTCCGCTTCCATAGAACACACATGATCCGTACCAAGCCGTATTCCTCCGCCACTCTTGCCCGCGCTGCGGCCACGCTCGCGCTTTGCGTGCTGCTGGGCGCCTGCGCGGTCGGGCCCGACTATCAGCGCCCGGCGCTGGACGTGGGCGCGGCCTACAAGGAAGGCCAGATCGAGGTGCCCGGCTGGAAGCCGGCCCAGCCGCGCGACGACGCCGACCGCGGCGCGTGGTGGAAGGTCTATGACGACCCCACGCTGGACGGCCTGCTGGTTCGCCTGAACACATCCAACCAGACCATCGCGCAGGCCGAGGCGAACTACCGTCAGGCGCTGGGTCTGGTGCGCGGCGCGCGTTCGGGCTTCTACCCCACCGTGGGCGCGGGGGCGGGCATGACCCGAGGCGGCAACGGCGGGCAGAGCGGTTCGTCGACGGGTTCCGGCAGCAACGTGTCCAACCAGTATTCGCTGACCGGCAGCGTCAGCTGGGAACTGGACGTCTGGGGCCGGGTGCGCCGCAGCGTCGAGTCCTCTGAAGCCAGCGCCGCCGCCAGCCTGGCCGACCTGGGTGCGACCCGCTTGAGCGCGCAGGCCGCGCTGGTGCAGACCTATCTGCAACTGCGCGTGCTGGACGAACAAAAGCGCCTGCTCGACGCCACCGTGGCCGCGTACGAAAAGTCCCTGCAGCTTACGCAGAATCGCTACGAAGTCGGCGTTGCGGGACAGGCCGACGTGGCCGTCGCGCGCACGCAGCTTGAAAGCACCCGCGCGCAGTCCATCGACCTGGATTGGCAGCGCGGCCAGTATGAGCACGCGATCGCCGTGCTGATGGGCCAGGCGCCTTCGCAGTTCAACCTGCCGCCCGCGGTGTTCACGTTGCGGCTTCCGCAGATTCCGGTGGACCTGCCGTCCGAGCTGCTTGAACGCCGTCCCGACGTGGCCGCCGCCGAACGCCGCGCCGCAGCCGCCAACGCGCAGATCGGCGTGGCGCAGGCCGCGTGGTTCCCTAGCCTGACGCTGTCGGCCGACGGCGGTTTTCGCAATGGCGAATTCGCGGAGCTGCTGACGGCGCCCGCGCGCTTCTGGTCGCTGGGGCCGGCGCTGGCGCTGACAATCTTCGACGGCGGCGCGCGCGAGGCCCAGGTCGAGCAGGCCCGCGCTTCGTATGACTCGCAGGCCGCGGCTTATCGCCAGGCGGCGTTGACCGGTCTGCGCGAGGTCGAGGACTACCTGATACAGCTTCGGGTGATGGAGCAGGAGCAGATCGTGCAGCGCCGCGCGCTGGAATCGGCGCGCGAATCGCTGCGCCTGATTCAGAACCAGTACAAGGCGGGTTTGGTCGACTACCTGAGCGTGGCCGTGGTGGACGCCACGGCGCTCAGCAGCGAGCGCAATGCGCTGAGCCTGCTGGGTAACCGGCTGGTGGCCAGCGTCAATCTGATCGTCGCGCTGGGCGGCGGTTGGGAAGGACTGCCGGTCGAGACGGCGCGTGCTGACGGCGCCGGGCCGGCCGTGACGCAGACGTCCGCCGCGCAAACACCTGCCGCGCCAACGCCGGCGCAGTAACCTCGCGCGTGGCCGGCGCCCCTGCGCCAGGCGGTGGCCTTACAAGCCAACCGCCTTCAGATCCGGCCGCTGGCGGTGCCATTCGGTGACCGCCTGGAATGCGATGCCGATCTTGCCCAGCACGCCTTCCGCGTTGGGCTTGCCCAGCAACTGCACACCTAGCGGCAAGCCGTCGCTGGTGAAGCCCGCGGGCAGCGCCAACCCGGCTGCATTCATGTAGTTGCCCGGGCGGGTAAACGCCGCAAGCGGGGTGGCCGCTTCGTCCACCTCGGCCAGCTGACGCGCGCCGAACGGGGCGGCTGGCGTGAGCACGGCGTCGAACTCCTGCATCCAGTCCAGCCAGTCGCGGCGTGCCTGCGCATGCGCCTGCAATGCCGTGATGTAGTCGGCGGCCGAGATCCCCTTGCCCGACAGCACGCGGGCGCGCACATACTGGCCGATGGGCTTGGCAGGGTCCTCGATGTAGCCGCGATGCAGCGCGTAGGCCTCGGCCGAGATGATCTGGCCGTTGCGCTGCATCATCTCGCGAAAGTCGAAGGGCAGGGGCGTCTCGGCCACATCCGCACCCAGCGCGGCGAGCACGCGGCGCGCGTCGTCCAGCGCCGACAGCGCGTCGGCGTCCACGGCGATGGGATGCTGCGCGGTCGGCATCACCGCGATGCGCACGCCGCGCAAAGGCTGCGCGCCGCCGGCCGGCTCCCGGTAGTCGAACGCGGGGATGCCGAACGTCAACGGGTCCTGGGTATCGTGGCCGGCCATCAATGCGGTCAGCAGCATCGCGTCGCGTGCGTCGCGGGTCAGCGGGCCCAACGTGTCCAGCGTCGTCGACAGCGCCACCGCGCCGTGCAGGCTGATGAGACCGCGCGTGGTCTTCAGGCCCGTGATGCCGTTCAATGCGGCCGGGATCCGTACCGAACCACCGGTGTCCGATCCCAGGGCCGCAGGCGCCAGGCCGGCCGCCACGGCGACGCCGGATCCGCTGGATGAGCCGCCGGGCACGCGCGCACGCTCCAGGTCCCAGGGATTGCGCGGCGTGCCCATGACGGGATTCGTGCCCCAGCCGCCGAAGGCGAATTCCACCATATGGGTCTTGCCCAGCATCACCATCCCCGCGTCCAGCAGCCGCGTGACCGCGGTGGCGGTGACGCCGCTGCGGCGTTCGCGCCAGGCCTCGGACCCCGCCGTGGTGATGTGGCCCTGGATGTCGCACAAATCCTTGACGGCCACCGGTACGCCGTCCAGCGGGCTGAGCAGCCCGTAGCCCGCGCGCCGCCGCGCGTCGGCGGCTTCGGCCAAGCGCAGCGCGCCTGCGTTGTCCACGCTGATGAAAGCGCCCAACGTGGGATTTGCCCGGTCGATGCGGTCCAGGAAGTGGCGCGTCAATTCGACCGAGCTGTAGCGGCCCTGCGCCAGGCCATCCGCCAGATCGGCCAGGGTGGCAAATGCGATGTCAGACATGGATTCCCTCGATGCGATGCCATGCGTCTGTCCGCCAGGCGCATGCAACCCCGTCCGCCCGATGGCGGCCGGTCACGGCATGTAGGGTGCATCGGCGCGGGTGTTTGGTCTATGCGCGCTTTCCCGCGCGAGTCAAAAACAAAACGGCCCATGCGGGGCATGGGCCGTTGCGCGGCAAGGCGAGGTCAGGCGACGTGCAATCAGAGCACGCCGCGGATCCCGGCGATGCCGTGCGCGCCGTGGCGCAAGGCTTGCGAGACGGTCTGGGTGGATTGACCGCCCAGCGCGAACACCGGTATGCCGGCATCCCGGTTGCCTTCCACAAACCCTTCCCAGCCCAGCGTCGGCGCGCCGGGATGGCTGGGCGTATCCAGCACGGGACCCAGCACGGCGAAGTCCGCGCCCAGTTCGCGGGCGTGGACGACCTGGGCGTTGTCATGCGCGGAGACGCCGACCAGCGCGTTGCGGGGCAATTCCGGACGGGCGGTCAGGCGCAGCGCGTCTGCCGTGCGCAGGTGCACGCCGTCGGCTTCTTTCCACCATGCAACGGGATGGATGCTGTTGACCAGCACGCGCGCGCCGGCGGCGCGGCAGCGCTTGATGACCTGTTGCAGCACTTCATGCAGCGAACTGGCGCCCACGCCGTCCGGCCATTGCGGTTCGCGGAATTGCACCAGTTTCACGCCACGCGCCAGCGCCGCGTCCAGGCGGCCGAGGAACGGGGCGATGCCCGCGCGCGAGCCGATGGCGCTGATGCCGTAGGTGGTGGGCAATTGCAGCCAGCGCAGCGGGGGCAGGGTGGCGGGCAGCAGGTCGCCCACCGAGGCCGCGTTGGCCGGATCCACCCATTCGAGGCGCTGGTTTTCCAGGCTTTGGGGCTCGCCTTCCCAGCCGGTGACGTGGCAGAAGGCCAGGCGCACCGTGGTGTGCGGGTAGGCATGCACGTACGTGACCCAGGGGCGCGACTGCGTGACGCGGATGCCGATCTCTTCTTGGAGTTCTCGGGCCAGCGCCTGCAGCACGGTCTCGCCGGGTTCGAGCTTGCCGCCCGGCAGTTCCCACCAGCCGGACCACGGCTTGCCTTCGGGCCGCTGGCCCAGCAGCAGCTTGCCGTCCGGGCGCAGGATCAGGCCCGCGGCGACGTCGACGATCTTTTCAGACATGGCGGGCCGCCCAGTCGCGTGCGAACTGATACGCCACACGGCCCGAACGCGAGCCGCGTTCGATGGTCCATTGCAGCGCCTCGGTGCGCGAGGGTTCGATGTGCTGTTCGGGGCAGCCCAGCTCGCGCAGCCAGTGATACACGATGTCCAGGTAGTCGTCCTGCTTGAACGGGTAGAACGACAGCCACAGCCCGAAGCGCTCGGACAGCGAGATCTTTTCCTCGACCGTTTCGCCGGGGTGGATTTCGCCGTCGGGCTGGTGCTTGGCCTGCAGGTTTTCGCTCATGTATTCCGGCATCAGATGGCGCCGGTTGGACGTGGCGTAGATGAGGACGTTGTCGCCCGAGGCCGACACCGAACCGTCCAGCACGGATTTCAGCGCCTTGTAGCCGGCCTCGCCTTCTTCGAAGGACAGGTCGTCGCAGAACACGATGAAGCGTTCGGGCCGCGCCGCCACCAGTTCGACGATGTCGGCCAGGTCGCCGAGGTCGGACTTGTCGACTTCGATGAGGCGCAGGCCGCGGTCGCCGTAGGCGGCCAGCATGGCTTTGACCAGCGAGCTTTTGCCGGTGCCGCGTGCGCCGGTCATGAGCACGTTGTTCGCGGGCTTTTTTTCAAGGAACTGCAGCGTGTTGCGGTCGATGGTGGCCTTCTGGCGCTCGATGTGCTGCAGGTCCTGCATGTCGATGCGCGCGACGTGGCGCACGGCATCCAGCCAGCCGCGCGCGCCGCGCTTGCGCCAGCGGAACGCGTGGGCGCTCCAGTCGATATCGGGCGGGGCGGGAGGCAGGAAGGCCTCCAGCTGCGCCAGCACGCGTTCGGCGCGCTGGATCAGCGTGGTGAACTCGGTAGCCGTCATGGTCGATCAGGAACGGTAGTCGGCGTTGATCGACACGTACTCGTGCGAGAAGTCGCAGGTGTAGACCGTGTCGCTGACCTGACCGCGACCCAGCGCGATGCGTACCGAGATCTCGGCCTGCTTCATGACGCGCTGGCCGTCGGCTTCCTGGTAGTCGGGGTTGCGGCCGCCGTTCTTGGCGACCAGCACGTCGTCCAGCCACAGGCGGATGTTGGACACGTCCAGGTCGTCGATGCCGGCGTAGCCAACTGCGGCCAGGATGCGGCCCAGGTTGGGGTCGGATGCGAAGAACGCAGTCTTGACCAGCGGCGAGTGCGCCACGGCATACGCGACCTTCAGGGCTTCTTCGGTGGTGCCGGCTTCTTCGACGCGGATCGTCATGAACTTGGTGGCGCCTTCGGCGTCGCGCACGATCTTGGTGGCCAGTTCCAGGGCGGCGGCGGTCAGGGCTTCGCGCACGGCGGCGTAGGCGGCGTCGGATTCGCTGTTGACATTGACGCCCGACTTGCCGGTGGCGGCAATGATGAAGGAGTCATTGGTGGAGGTGTCGCCGTCGACCGTGATGCGGTTGAACGAGGCATCGGCGATTTCCACGGCCAGCTTGCGCAGGAGCGGCTGGGCAATGGCGGCATCGGTGGCCAGGAAGCTGAGCATGGTGGCCATGTTGGGACGGATCATGCCCGCGCCCTTGCTGATGCCGGTGAAGGTGACCGTCTTGCCGTCGATCTGCACCTTGGCGGACGAAATCTTGGGCAGCGTGTCGGTGGTCATGATGCCGTGGGCGGCGCTGGACCAGTGGTCGGCGGCCAGGTCGGCGATGGCGGCAGGCAGGCCGGCGACCAGGCGGTCGAGCGGCAGGGGTTCCAGGATGACGCCGGTGGAGAACGGCAGAATCTGCGCGGCGGGCACGCCCAGCAGCTTGCC
>NZ_DIEJ01000297.1:0-23443 GCF_002418565.1 Achromobacter sp. UBA5777
CCGAAATGCGTGCGCTGCGCTCGGCGGGCGCGATCTCGCGGGGGGCCAGCGCGTCCAGCCATTGCGCGCAAAGCGCGGCGTCCGCGATCACCGGCCCCGCCAGCCGCGCACCGTGCGCGTGCAACGTCCGTTCATGGTCCCGGAACCACGCGGGATCGATGTAGACCATCCGATAGGCGAGCGCCCCCGCCGCTGTGCCGCCGGTATGCACCTGCCCGGGCGCGATGACCACCAGCTCGCCCGCGCTGGCGGCATGGGCCACGCCCTGCACGGTGAAGTCGCAGCGGCCGTGTTCGATGGCGCCGATGGACCAGGCGTCGTGGAAATGCGGCGCGTAGCGATACGCGCGCAGATCCGCGATCAGTACGTCGCCGGGCAGTCCCGCGCCGCAATGCCAGATATGTTGAGAAACCGCCATGAATTGCCAGCCATTCGCGGCTACCCAAAGTAATGCCCGTCCGCTTTCAGCGAACGGGCCAGGAGCCACGCGTTGCGAGGATTCTCCCCCACGCGGCGGATGGCATACGGCCACCAGTCCGCGCCAAACGGGAGATAGACCCTGACGTTATAGCCCAACCGGCGCAGCGCGATCTGCCAGTCCGGCCGCACGCCGTAAAGCATTTCAAATTCGAAGCTGCCGGCAGGCCAGCCGCGCTCCCGCGCCAGGTCGATGATGGCGCCGGCCAGCCGGTCGTCGTGCGTGCCGAAAACCGGGTAAAAGCCCGATTCCCGCGCCTCGCGCGACAGCATGATGGACGCCGCGTCCAGATAGGCCTGGTCGATGCGCGCGCGCCCGGCGTGGTCAAGCTCACGCTCGGGGAACGCACCCTTTACCAGCCGCAGCGAGGTGCGCTGCCGGATCGCCCACGCCAGGTCCTCCGGCGTGCGGCGGCGCCGCGCCTGCAGCGTGAGGGCGGCAGGGATGCTCGCCTCCAACAGCGTGCGATGCAGCGTGCAGGTGCGGTCGCGGATGCTGGAATCTTCCATGTCCAGCACCAGCCAGTCGCAGCCTTGGCCGCCAAAACGCTGAACCGCCGTGCCGATGCGCCGGGCATTTTCCTCGCCCAGCGTGTCATCGCGCATGTAGCCGATGGCCGTGGGATCGACGGAGACGTGCACGTCCAGGCCGGCCGCGGCCAGCGCCCGGCACGCGTCGACGGCCTGACAGACGTTGTGGTCGATTGCAGCGCGGTCCGCGACGTATGCGCCCAGATAGAAGAGCGAGGCGCGGATGCCGTGCGCCTCGCGCAGCTTCACGGCGGTCCGCACGGCCTCGTCGACATCGGCCCCGCCGACAAAACGGCGCGCCAGCGACGTCCGGGCGGCCATCGCCCGCATCATGTGGCCGACCGCCGGGCTGCGGGCCAGCGCAATCGTGGTTTTCTGGAAAATGCTCATTGCCTCACCGCGCAAAGCGGCCACTATGCGGCGGCCGGGAGCGCCTGTCTTGAACGCCCGTGAATGCCCGTCCTGGCATTGCCCACCTCCGGCGCAAGGCGGGCGACGGACTTGAGCGCCCGTGAACCCCCAGCTAGGCCTTGCCTGCCGCCAGCGCGCGTCCGGCGCCGAACAGCGGCCGCTGCACGGTCTGCGCCAGCAGCACGCCCGCGAGGGTGACCGCGCCACCCAGCAGGTGATAGCTGTGCAGGCGTTCGCGCAGCATCACGAAGGCGGCCAGCGCCGTGAAGAGCGGCAGCAGGTTGATGAAAATGCTGCAGCGGTTGGGCCCCAAACGCTGCACGCCTTCGATCCACAGATACGACAGCAACACCGACGAGAAGATGCCGGCATACAGAATGAGCGGCACCGTATTGACGTCCAGCGCCGCTTGCGCTGCCGGCACGCGCAGGTAAAGCGGGAACATGTAGATCAGCGCGAAGATGGACTGCACGAAGGTGGACTGCCAGGCGGGCACCGGCACTTTCCAGTGGCGCAGCAGCACGCCGTACAGCGCATACGACAAGGCGGCCAGCAGCATCAGGCCGTCGCCCACATGCACGCCATGCTGGAACACGCTGAGCATGTCGCCCTGCCCCACCAGATACAAAAGGCCCAGGAACGACAGCGCGCCGCCCGCGGCCATGCCGAGCGTCAGCGGATCGCGCAGGATCACCACGCTGAGCAGCATGCTGAGCAACGGAATCAGCGCTGTCAGGATGGCCATGTTGGTGGCGGTGGTGGTCTCGGCCGCCCGGTAGGACAGCGCCTGGAACACGGCCGCCGACAGCGCGCCGTACAGCGCCAGTTTGGGCCAGTGCCGCAGGATGACCCGCCGGTTGCGCCACGCCGGACGGGCCGTGAACAGCCCCATCAGGAACAGCGCCAGCAGCAGACGGTAGAAGGTGATGGCGGTGGGCGAAATGGCGCTGGCGGCCATCTTGGAGACGATGACGTTGCCCGCCCAGAACAGGATGGCGAACAACGGAAAGAGAAAAGACATGGCGATGGACTCGAAGGATGGATCGGCTCCTTCGCTGCCGCCGATTGCGGCGGCGTGCAAAGGATGATCGCTATCCTATTGAGCCGGCGTCAGCCCGTCTGCCGATGGAATGGCATCGGCTGTCGCGAAACGGACATTGCTCAGCGGTCAGGGCCTGAACGGCGCCGGATCCAGCGGCAACTCCATCCCCCCCATCTGCGCGGTCAGCAACGCCGCGCTGCCGCAGGACAAGGTGAAGCCCAACGCCCCCTGACCCACGTTCAACCAAAGATTGTCCGCCGCGGGGCTGCGGCCGATCAGCGGCTTGCCGGTAGGCGTGGCCGGGCGCAGACCCGCCCACGGAATCGCCTGCCGCAGGTCAAGCTGCGGAAAGGCTTCGAGCACCTGCTGTTTGAGCAGACTGATGCGCGCCGGGTCGATGTCGGCGTTGTTGCTGCCGATGTCCACCATGGCCGCGATCCGCAGCACGCCGCCCACGCGCGCGTAGACGATGCGCCGTTCGTAATCGGTGACGCTGATGCGCGGCGCCACGGAGTCGTCCGGCGCCAGCGGCACAGTCAGGCTGTAGCCCTTCAAGGGATAGAGCGGCACGTCGTGGCCCAGCGGACCGAGCAACGCCCGCGTGCCGATGCCGGTGGCCAGCACCACGGCATCCGCGCCGATGTCGCCGTCGCGCGTGTTGACCGCCACGATGCGGCGGCCTTCGCGCTGCAGGCCGGAGACGGGGTTGGACATGGCGCACTGCACGTTACCCATCGTTTGCAGGCGGTCGAACAGCGCTTCGGTGAACTGCCGGCAATCGCCGGCTTCTTCGCTGGGGGTGTAGATGGCGCCCGCCAGGCTGGTGCCCATGCCGGCCAGCGCGGGCTCGCGCGCCACGGCCTGGGCGGCGTCCAGCACCTGCTGGTCTGCGCCGTGCGCCGCCTGGTAGGCCACCAGCGCGCGCGCCTTTTCCAGCAGATCGGGGCTGCGGTACGCAATGAGCTTGCCGTTCTTCAGGTGGCCGAACGCCAGGTCTTCCTGTTCCAGCAGCGAGTGCATGACATCGCGGCTGAGGTAGGACAGCGTCAGCATCTGCGCGGTGGACGCCTTGGCCACCGATGCGCGGCAGGCCAGCGCGAACTGCAGGCACCAGCGCCATTGATGCGGGTCCAGCCGGGGCCGGAATCGCAGCGGCGAGTCGTGGCGCAGCAGCCATCCCGGCACGCTGGGCAGCACGCCGGGTCCGGCAAGCGGCGCCACGTAGCTGTAGCTGAGCTGGCCGCCGTTGGCATAGCTGGAGACTTCCGCCGGACGGGGCTGGCTGTCGACCAGCACCACCTCATGACCCTGGCGCGCCAGGAAATAGGCCGACGTCACACCGACCACGCCGGCGCCGATCACACAAACGCGCATACCGTTATCCAAGAAGACCGCGAACGGGCCCATTCTGTAACGGCCGCCCCCGCGCCGGCAAATGCCAAACGCCGCAGGGGCCATAACCAAACATCATGCCCGGGGCTTCAGGCCACCCGATGCAGCTTGATGATGGCGGCGGCGGTGGGTTCGCGGACCAGATCGGCCAGCGTGTAGCCATTGAGCGTGTCGTAGAACGCCTGCAGCGTATTTGCCAGCACGCCGGACAGCCGGCACACGCCGTCCAGGGCACAGGGCGGTTCGCGGCAATCGATCAGGGGGCCCTGCTGTTCGAGTTCGCGCACCAGGTCGCCCACCCGGTACTCCGTGGCGGGACGGGCGAGGCTGAGCCCGCCGCCCTTGCCGCGCGTGGTGCTGACCCAGCCGCGCTGCGACATGAAGTGCACCACCTTCACCAGATGATTGCGGGACAGGCCGAAGCGATCCGCGATCTCGGGAATCGTGACGGCGACGGGCCGGTCGCGGCATTGCGTCAGATACATCAGGACGCGCAGGCCGAAGTCGGTGAATCGGTTCAGTTGCATGGTGGGTGAGGAGCGTGGACCAGGCGGCCCGGAAACATCAGGCCGCCAGGATACACCGCTCAGGCGCCGGGGCCGCCAGTGCCGAACGCCTCGGCGTGGATGCGGTCTTCGGCCACGCCCAGCCCCAGCAACGCCTCACGCTGGGCACGCATGAAGGCCGCCGGTCCACACAGGTAGTAATCGGCGCCGGGGACGATAGCTTCATCGCGAATGGCGTGCAGGTCGACGCGCCCCGTGTGGTCGTAGTCGCGGCCGGCCTGGTCGCCGTGGCCCACCTCTTCGTAGAACACCGCCTTGCGCACGTTTGCGCGCGACGCCGTAATGTCGTTCACGTGCTCGCGCATGGCGTGCACCGAGCGGTTGCGGCAGCCGTGCACGAAACGGATCTGGCGTTCGTCGTTGGCGCGCACCAGGTGGTTCAGGATCGACACCATGGGCGTCAGGCCCACGCCGCCGCTCAGCAGCACGACGGGGGCATCGCCGTCTTCGCGTAGGTGGAAATCACCTTGCGGCGGCGCCACGTCCAGCACACCGCCCTCTTCCAGACGGTCGTGCAGCGCGTTGGACACGCGGCCCGCCGGCGTCTGATCGCCAGCCGGTTCGCGCTTGACCGAGATGCGCAGGCGATCGTGGCCCGGTGCGTCCGACAGGCTGTATTGGCGCGGTTGCATCAAGCCCAGTTCGGGCACGAACACGCGCACGGACACGTACTGACCTGGCCGGTATGCCGGCACGGTGCCGCCGTCTGCCGGCGCCAGGTAGAAAGAAGTGATTTCGGCGCTTTCGGGCTGCTTGCCCACGACGCGGAACGCGCGCCAGCCCGTCCAGCCGCCCGGCTTGTTGGCCGATTCCGCATACAGACGCGCCTCTTCGGCGATCAGCAGGTCCGCCAGTTGACCATAGGCCGCGCCCCAGGCATCGACGAGTTCGTCGGTGGCGGCGTCGCCCAGCACTTCCCGGATGGAAGCCAGCAGATGCTTGCCCACGATGGCGTAGTGTTCGGGCCGGATGCCCAGGCTGACGTGCTTGTGGACGATGCGCGTCACCACCGGCATCAGCACCGAGGGATCGTCGATGTGCTCGGCATACGCGGTCACCGCACCGGCCAGCGCATGCTGCTGCGCGCCGCCCGCCTGGTGGGCCTGGTTGAACACGTGCTTGAGTTCCGGATTGTGCTGGAACATGCGCGCGTAGAAATGCTTGGTCAGGGCGACGCCATGAACCTTCAGGACAGGGGCCGTGGCCTTGACCAGCTCGCGGATTTGGGGGCTCAACATCAACTGCTCCTTGAATGGCGAACGGGCTCGCCTTTAAACATATATTCATAATACATCTTTAAGCCCAAACAGCGAAATCGGCTTGGCGACGTCGTGCCCCGGCCCGGTTTACACTTCCCGGTTACCGCAACACCACAAAGGTTTACCGATGAGCACTGCTACGCTCAAGACCCGCTTGTCCGACGCCGTCAAGGACGCGATGCGCGCCAAGGCCAGCGAGCGACTGACCACGCTGCGTTTCCTGCTGGCCGCCGTCAAGCAGAAGGAAGTTGACGAACGCCGCGACCTGTCCGACGCCGAAATCACCGCCATCATCGAAAAACAGGTCAAGCAACGCCGCGAGTCGATCGCCGCGTTCGAGCAGGCCGGCCGCACGGAAACCGCCGAGCAGGAAAAGGGCGAACTGGCCGTGCTGCAGGAATTCCTGCCGCAGGCCGCCACCCCCGAGGAAGTGGCCGCCGCCATCGACGCCGCGCTGGCCGAAGTCGCCGCGCAAGGCGTGACGGGCGCGCCCGCGATGGGCAAGGTGATGGCTATCCTGAAGCAGAAGCTGGCCGGCCGCGCCGACATGACGGCGCTGTCGCAGCAAGTGAAGGCCCGCCTGTAAAAAGGTTGACGCCCCCACGCCGCGCACGCTTCGCGCGCTAGCTGCCCCCCGAGGGGGCTGTCTCGCCTTGGGGCGGCCCGGCGGCGAGACCTAGAACGCCCCTCCAAACAGATCCGGCTGGCGCGACTGCTCGCCCGGATCTGCGAAGTTGCTCATCCCCACCCCCGCCAGCCGGTACAGCGTGTCCGGCGGCAGTTCCACGCGTTCGCACAGCAGCCGTGCCAGCGCGGCCAGCTCCATGGCCGACGTGGGCGGCTGGGCGCAGGTCTGGCTGCGCGTCAGGATGCGGAAGCGGTCGGTCTTCAGCTTGAGCACCACCGTGCGTCCCAGGGCGCCCTTCTTCAGCGCCTGATCCCACACCTTTTCCGCCATGCGGTCCAGGGCGTCGCCCACGGCCTCCAGCCGGACGTCGTTGGAAAACGTGGTTTCGGCTGACACCTGTTGCAACGGCTGGTCGGTCTGCACCTCGCGTTCGTCGATGCCGCGCGCCAGCTCGTACAGCCGCCGGCCGTAGCGGCCGAAATAGTGCTCCAGTTCCTGCGCGCTGTGCGTGGCCAGGTCGCCCACCGTCTGGATGCCAAGCTGCTCCAGGCGCGCCTGCGTGACCTTGCCCACGCCCGGCACCTTGCGCACGGGCAAGGGTTCCAGGAATGCCAGCACCTTGTTGGGCCGGACCACAAAAATGCCGTCGGGCTTGTTCCAGTCCGACGCGATCTTGGCCAGGAATTTGTTCGGCGCCACGCCGGCCGACGCGGTCAGGCCGGTTTCCTCGCGGATCTGCTGGCGGATGACCTGCGCCACCTCGGTGGCCGATGGCAGCCCGCACTTGTTGACCGTCACATCCAGGTAGGCCTCGTCGAGCGACAAGGGTTCGATCAGGTCGGTATGGCGGGCGAAGATCTGCCGCACCTGGCGCGATACGTCGCGATAGCGGTTGAAATCGGGCGGCACGTAGATCGCGTGCGGACAGAGGCGTTCAGCCTTGATGGCCGACATGGCGGAATGGATGCCATAGCGCCGGGCTTCGTAGGACGCCGCGCACACGACCGAGCGCGGTCCGGTCCAGGCCACGACCACCGGTTTGCCGCGCAGGTCGGGATTGTCGCGCTGCTCCACGGACGCGTAGAACGCATCCATGTCCACATGCACGATTTTGCGCGCAGACTGCGCCGACGCCTGCCCCGTCATGACCTCAATCCCGTGGCAAAAACATATATTATGACCGGCGGCAATCCGCTATCCCTTCTCGCCCACGACGGTTCCATGACTGCACCCGCTTCCGCCAAAACCGACTATTTCGGCCTGACCATTCCCTTCATGAGTTTCATCGGCCTGGTGCCGGAAAGCATCGCGCCCGCCTATGCCCGCACGACGCTGCCGTGGCGCGAAGACCTGACCAACAGCCGCGGCGACGTGCACGGCGGCACGTTGATGAGCGTGCTGGACTTCACCCTGAGCGCCGCCGCGCGCGGCTCCGCGGACGCCACCGAGGGCATGGCCACCATCGACATGAACACCACGTTCCTGTCTCCCGGCACGGGCGATCTGGTCATCGAAGCGCGCTGCCTGCGCCGCGGCGCGTCCATTGCCTTCTGTGAGGGCGACATCCGCCGCGCCGACGGCGAACTGGTGGCGCGCGCCACCGCCACCTTCAAGATCATCCGCCGCCGTCCCGGCGGCGACTGACCTTTTTCCGTCCTGCCTTATTTCGGCAGGTCGCGCGTCGGCTTGACTGGCGGGCGCGGATCCAGCGGCATGTACGTGCTGCACGACACCAGCCCGTAATACACCGCGTCCTGCATCGCGCGCATGGCAGCGGGGTCCCACGTGCCCTTGCCCCACATCACGATGCGCACGTCCGTGGACTTCGGCCCCTCGGACTTCAGGTCAACGCGCGACATCTCGCGATCGGAATACGGCGCCAGCACGCGCACCACACCGGATTGCGCGCTTTCGTTCAGGTCGGAAACGACGCGGTAGGCGTTGTCGGTGCTGCGCAGGCACGCGTTGGACTGGCGGATGACCGCATCGTAGGCGTCCTTGAACGCCACCGGCGCCTTGAATTCGCTGTGCGGCGACGCGCTGTCCGGCGAGATGCCGAGCGAGCAGCCGGCCAGCCCCAGGGCCAGCGCCGAGGCCGCGACCAGATTCCTGTACATGTAAATCTCCAGAAGAAGTGCCGCGATTATCCCGCAAACCGCCTGGCGGCATAAGTGGCGCCGGATCTGTGGGCCCGGTTCGACACCCCTCGCACGGCTATGGCATTATCGACCAGCCTATTTGCAACGCGGATCGACATCACGGAGGTTTCCCCTTGTTCTCATTTCTGCGCACCGTCCTGGCGGCCGGCATCGTCGGCGCCTCCCTGGGTGCCTGCGCCACGCAGCCGCCTCCCCGCGCCTATCCCCTGAAAGATTTCTTCCGCAATCCTGAGCGCGGCTATTTCCGGCTGTCCGACGACGGCCAGACGCTCTCGTTCATGCAGCCCACCAGCGTGGACGGCAACCCCGCCCGCATGAACATCTACGTGCAGCCGCTGCAAGGCAGCCAGCTCGTGGGCGAGCCGCGCCAGCTCACCAGCGAGACCGCGCGCGACATCAGCGGCTATTTCTGGAAAGGCCCGGACGTGGTGCTGTACCAGAAGGACTTTGGCGGCGACGAAAACTTCCACGTCCTGGCCGTCAACGCCAAAACCGGCAAGATCACGGACCTGACCCCGTACGAGGGCGTGCGCGCCGGCATCGAGGACGACCTGGAAGACGACCCCGACCACGTGCTGATCAGCCACAACCAGCGCAACCCCGAGGTCTTCGACGTCTACCGCGTCAACGTCCACACCGGCGCGGCCGTGCTGGTGGCGCAGAATCCG
Source organism: Achromobacter sp. UBA5777 (assembly GCF_002418565.1). Taxonomy (NCBI): domain Bacteria; kingdom Pseudomonadati; phylum Pseudomonadota; class Betaproteobacteria; order Burkholderiales; family Alcaligenaceae; genus Achromobacter; species Achromobacter sp. UBA5777. The sequence goes on from NZ_DIEJ01000297.1 coordinate 9,134, forward strand.
GGCAACATCGTCGGCTGGCAGACCGACCACGCTGGCAAGGTGCGCGCCGCCGTCGCCAGCGACGGGCTGAACACCACCCTGCTCTACCGCGACGACGAAGCATCCGACTTCCGCCCGCTCATCACCACCGACTACCGCACCAGCGTCAGCCCCGCATTCTTCACGTTCGACGACAAGAAGTTCTACGCGCTGAGCAATCGCAATCGCGACAAGCTCTCGCTGGTCGTCATCGACCCGGCCACGCCGGACGCCGAGGATGTCATCTTCACGCCCGAGGCCGTCGACCTGGACGGCGCCGCGTTCTCGCGCAAGCGCCGCGTGCTGACCGTGGCGTCCTACCAGACCGACAAGCCGCAATACAAGTTCTTCGATGCGGAAACCGAAGCGCTGTACAAGACGCTTGCCGATCTCCTGCCGGGCTACGACGTCGTCATCCAGGGCGGCAACCGCGACGAGAACAAATTCATCGTGGCGGCCTACAACGACCGCACGCCCGGCGCGCGCTACATCTACGACGCCGTGGCTGGCACGCTGACCAAGCTGGCGGACCTGAACCCGGCCATCCCCGAGGCCGACATGTCGCGGGTGCAGCCCATCAGCTATCAGAGCCGCGACGGCCGGACCATCCACGGTTACCTCACGCTGCCCGCCGGCCGCGACCCCAAGAACCTGGCCTGCGTCGTCAATCCGCACGGCGGCCCGTGGGCCCGCGACGGCTGGGGCTACAACCCCGAAGTGCAATTCCTGGCCAACCGCGGCTTCTGCGTGCTGCAGATGAACTTCCGCGGATCCACCGGTTACGGCCGCGACTTCTGGGAAGCCGGCTTCGGGGAATGGGGCCTGAAGATGCAGGACGACATCACCGACGGCGTGCAATGGCTGGTCGAGCAAGGCATCGCCGACCCCAAGCGCATCGGCATCTATGGCGCCAGCTACGGCGGCTACGCCACGCTGGCCGGCGTGGCCTTCACGCCGGACCTGTACGCCGCGGCCGTGGACTACGTGGGCGTATCGAACCTCTTCACGTTCATGAAGTCCATTCCGCCGTACTGGAAACCCATGCTGGACAAGATGCAGGACATGGTGGGCGACCCGGTGCGCGACCGCGACCGCCTGACTGCGACTTCGCCGGCGCTGCACGCGGACAAGATCAAGACGCCGCTGTTCGTCGCGCAGGGCGCCAAGGATCCGCGCGTGAACAAGGACGAGAGCGACCAGATGGTGTCAGCACTCAAGGCCCGCGGTGTGGACGTGGAATACATGGTCAAGGACAACGAAGGCCACGGCTTTCACAACGACGAGAACAAGTTCGAGTTCTACGAGGCCATGGAGAAGTTCCTGACGGAACACCTCAAGCCGTAGTCCCTGCGGTTTCCGCTTCCAGGGCATTCGCGGCGGCCGGCAGGCCGCCGCTTGTCTTGACGACGCCGCGGCCGCTCCAGGCCATTTCCACGCGGTCTCGCCCCTGCTCCTTGGCCCGGTACAACGCCACGTCCGCCCGCGCCAGGATCACGTCGGCGCTGTCGCCCGGCTGATAGGACGCCAGACCGCCGCTGGTGGTCAGCTGCACCTCCAGTCCTTGCAGGTATAGCGGCATGTCGCGCAAGGCGTCGCACACGCGCTGCGCCTGCACCAGCGCGCTCGCCGGATCGCAGTCGTACATCAGCAGCACAAACTCCTCGCCGCCCAGGCGGCCGAAGCGATCGCTCGACCGGACCGCATTCTGCACCACGCGCGCAAAGTGACGCAGCGCGGTGTCGCCGCCCGCATGGCCGTAGCGGTCGTTGATGGATTTGAAGTGATCGATGTCCAGCACCAGCACAGCGAGTTTGCCGCCCGTGCGCTCACAGCGCTGCAGCTCGTGTTCAAGCTCGTCCATGATGCTGCGTCGCGAATAGGCTTGCGTCAGACTGTCGAACGTCAGCGCCGCCTGCATCTTTTCCGCCTGGCTGGTCTGGATCATGAAGAGCAGCGCCAGGAAGAGTCCGGGCACCGTGACCGAGCCGCACACAATAAAAAAGAGGCTCCACGCCGACGGCTGAAGCAGCGACACCGGCGTCTCCACGCCCGCGCCGTAGACATATCCGCGCAGCGCATGCAACGCCACCACCCCGAAAAATGCCAGCAGCAGATACAGCACGACGCCTTTCGTCTTGATCCGCCTGCGCTGCCGGAAGATAACGGCGCCGGTCGCTGCCATCAGCACGCAGGTGTAGACGGAATACAGCACCATCCGCCACACCAGGCTGTCGCTGCGGTACAGCAGCAGGGCAAAGCCGAACGTGCACAGTGAGCACAACAAGGTGGTGCGCAGGATATGCGGATGCATGCCGAAGAACTGGCGCACGCCGATGTACACCAGCGCGGCTGAACAGGCCCAGGCGGCGTTGGACACCATTACATAGGCGGCGGGCGGGATCATTTCGGCCGACGCGTAGGCCAGCAGGGACAGCACGGCCAGCGCGTTGGCCGCCATGAAGGCCGGCACCCCGTCGACGCCGCGGACGTGAAAGGGAAGCAGCAACGGCAACGCCAACGCCGTGGCCAGGCCCCACATCAGGAAAAACAAGCTAGTCGTCATGGTTCGCTCGGGCTCAGGCTTGTCGGCCCGCCCCGCCGTTGGGACTGCAGTTGCACTGGGTTCGCGCAAGCAAAGCGCGTTACACGTCAGCATTCTTGATGCTTTTTGTTACGAGAATGGCGAAAGGACGCGCGTGACGTTTGCCCTGCTGGGCAACGCGCGTCCGTCCGTCCAGAACCTTTACCGCCGCGCCAAGACGATTGCACGGCCTGCGACGAGAGAATACGCCAAGGCGCCTTCGCCGTGACGCCCCCTTTGCAGTAATTGACAGTTAACCCGCGCAATTTTCCGTAAAGTTCCATCCGTCGACGGCGCAGCATAAGCGCCGCGATCACGCCCCACGGGCGTGGCGCGTACTAGCCATGCACTCCGATTACGCGAGTGCGAAGGTCCCCGTAGCGGGCGCCGCGCAAGTCCCAATCAAACGTTCATTTCCGCGCTGCAGGCGCCTGGTTCGCCTGCGGCCGCCTTTGCCGGGTGCTCGCGCCCGTCCGGCGTGGCGGAGCCATGGACGCCCCGAATTGCCACTGCGGATGTCATACAGATGCCAATCGAACGAACCAGGCGGTCAAACGCCGTTGGACCCAGACTGAACTTGATGGCGGCCAGCGCAATGCTCGCGCCCGTGCTGGCGCTGGCCGCCCCGACAAGCCACTACGACGCGCTGATCGAGCGCGCTCGCGCCGGCGACTACGAACCTGCGCTGGAAATGCTGCGCGCACAGGGCAGCGCCGCGGGCGTGCGGCCTATTTACGACCGGATCGTCATCGCCGGCTGGGCGGGCAAGCCTGACGAAGCCATCGTCGCGTACGAGACGCTCCCGGCCGGCGGCGTGCCGCCGGCCAACGTCCAGTTGGCGGTGGCGCGGGCTTACCGTGACCTGCAACGCTGGCCGCAGGCGCTCGAGAGCTACCGCAAGGGCCTGCGCCGCCATCCTGGCGAAGCCGCCTTCGCGGCGGGCGAGATCATGACGCTGGCGGACGCCGGGCAATTTTCCGCGGCAATCGCCGCAGGCGAGAAACGCATCGCCCGCCAGCCGCGCGACGCCGACGCCCGCCTGGCCGTCAGCTACGTCTACGCACGGCAGTCCCAGCCGTTTGAAGCCCTGCATCAGGCCGATCAGGCACTGACGCTGGCCCCCGCCACGCCCTACGTGCTACGCGAATACATCCGGGCGCTCCAGGGGGCCCGCATGGCCGACGTGGCGCTGGACTGGGCGCGTCGCCATGAAACGCTGTTTACCCCCGCCCAGATGCGCGCCCTGCAGGCCGACGCGCTGGCGCAAGAGGCGCGGCTGGCGGCCATGCCCGCGCGCGGCGAGGCCGAACGGTTTGCCATCGCCGACCGCGCGCTGGCCGGCTACGACGCCGCGATTGCCGATTGGCGCAAACTGGGCGACGAGGCCCGCGCCGACGTCCTGCGCGCCCGCATCGACCGCCTGCACGCTCTGCACGCCCGGGTGCAGATGCAGATGCTGATCCAGGAATACGAGGCGCTGCTGGCCGAGGGCGTCGACGTGCCGCGCTACGCGCTGAGCGACGTCGCCTCCGCCTATCTGTACCTGCGCCAGCCTGAGCGCGCCCGCGACCTCTACCGGCAGGTGGCCGCCAGCGACAGCGCGCCCGGCGACGATCCGGCGCAGCGTCTGGCCACGCAGACCGGCCTGTACTACGCGCTGGCCGAAGGCGAACAGTTCGACGAAACGCCCCCGATCACGGACGCCGTCCAGGCCGGCTACGCCCCCTGGCTTTACTACAAGGGCCAGGCCACGCGCATGCCCAACGACCTGAACCTGGAAAGCCGCCAAACGCTGGCCGCCACGCACCTTCAGGCCGACGACACCATCGAGGCCCACCAGCGCCTGGCGCAGATGGTGCAGCAGGCGCCCAACAATTCCGCGCTGCGCAGCGATCTGGCCACCGTCCACCGCGCCCGCTCGCAACCACGAGCCTCGGAAATCGAACTGAAGCTGGCGGAGACGCTGGCGCCGCGCGACCTGGCGGTGGAGAACGGCCAGGGCTTCACGGCGATGGACCTGCAGGAATGGCGCCAGGCCGAAGCGCTTTCCGCCGACACGCTGACCCGCTCGCCCGAAAACCTGACCAGCCGGCGGCTGGCCCGCGAGTGGGAGGTCCACCGCAAGGCCGAACTGCGCATCACCGGCTATCGCGGCCTGGCCTCGGACAGTCCGGTCACCGGCAATGGCGATTTCGGCATCGACGCCGTGCTGTATTCCCCGCCCATGGGCTACGACTGGCGCGTCTTTGGCGGCGGCGGCTACGCATCGGGTGACTTCGAGGAAGGCCGCGGCATCTACCGCTGGCTGCGCACCGGCGTGGAGTGGCGCGTGCGCGATCTGACGGTGGAAGGCGAAGTCTCCACCAACGACTACGGCCACGGCGTCAAGCCCGGTGCGCGCTTGTCCGCCGCCTACGACCTGAACGACCACTGGCAGGTGGGCGGCTCGGCCGAAATCCTGTCGCGCGACACGCCGCTGCGCGCGCTGACCAACGATGTCTCGTCCAACGGCCTGTCGGTGTACGTGCGCTGGCGTGCCGACGAGCGGCGCGAATGGACCTTGTCGGCCGCCCCGTCCCGTTTCAGCGACGGCAACACCCGTTGGGCATTCGGACTGACCGGCCGCGAGCGCGTCTACACCGCGCCGCACCTGAAGGCCGCCCTGGAATTGGGCCTGTTCACTCAGCACAACAACCGCGACGACGCGCCCTACTTCAACCCCAGCGCCGACTTCCTGGCCGTGCCTGGCGTGCGGCTGACGCACACCCTGCACCGGCGCTACGAAACCGCGTGGGAACAGATCGGTACGCTGGGCGCCGGCACTTACAGCCAGCAGGGCTACGGCACGGGCGGCGTCGTGGCGCTGGGCTACGGCCAACGCTACCGCGCGAACGACGTGCTGGACATGGGTTTCATGGTCACCGGCACCAGCCGGCCCTACGACGGCGAGCGCGAGCGTGAACTGCGCGTCGTCTTCGACCTTGCCTACCGCTTCTGACCTGGTTTTTCCGGAAACGACATGATGCTCAAACTGCATACCCGGCTGCTCCTGGCCGGCATCCTGTTCCTCATGATCCTGGCGCTGACGGCCTGCGCCAAGGACATCCCCGTCTACACGCCGCCCGCCGAACGCCCGGTCGCGGCCATCGACAAACCGTGGGTCAATGGCCAGTTCCTGGCGCTGGCCTATCACGACGTCGAAGACGATGACCCCGATCAGGCCTTTCTCAGCGTGCGCACGGACCGGCTCGCTGAACAGCTGGCCTGGCTGCGCGCCAATCGCTATCAGGCCGTGTCGGTGGATCAGATCCTGGCCGCCCGGCAAGGCGGCAAGCCGCTGCCCGACCGCGCTGTGCTGCTGTCGTTCGACGACGGCTATCGCAGCTTCCATACCCGCGTGCTGCCCATCCTGAAAGCCTACGGATGGCCGGCGCTGCTGGCGCCCGTGGGCGTCTGGATGGACACCCCGTCCGACCGCCCGGTGGATTTCGGCGGCACGCCCGAGGCCCGCAACCGCTTTTTGAACTGGGATGAGATCCGCGAGATCTCGCGCTCCGGGTTGGTGGAAATCGCCGCGCACACGGACGCCTCGCACTACGGCGCGCTGGCCAATCCGCAGGGCAACACCGAGCCGGCCGCCGCCATCCGCGCCTTTGATGCGCGCACCGGCCAGTACGAAACCGAGGCGCAGTTCGACGCCCGCATGGGCCGCGACGTGGCCGCCATCACGGAAAAGATCCGCGCGGCCACCGGCAAGAAGCCCCGCGTATGGGTCTGGCCCTATGGCGCGGAAGGCGGCTCCACGCTGCCCATCACCGCCGAGAACGGCTACGAGATGGCGCTGACGCTGGAAGACGGACCCGGGCGCCTGTCCCGCCTGATGTCCACGCCGCGCATGCTGCTGGCCAGCGATCCGGCGCTCAAGTCCTTTGCCAACAGCGTGGTGGACATGGAGGCCGACCCCTTCATGCGCGTCGCGCACATCGATCTGGACTACGTCTACGACCCGGACCCGGAACAGACCGACCGCAACCTGGGCGTGCTGGTGCAGCGCATTCTGGACATGCAGATCAACACGGTGTTCCTGCAGGCCTATTCCGACCCGCAGGGCGATGGGCTGGTGAAGTCGCTGTACTTCCCGAACCGCTGGCTGCCGATGCGCGCGGACCTCTTCAACCGTGCCGCCTGGCAACTGCACAACCGCGCCAACGTGATGGTGTACGCGTGGATGCCCGTGCTGGCCTTCGACATGGACCCGGCCTTGCCGCGCGTCGAGCGCTGGGATCCGGACACCGGACAGGTGGCGCCCGACCCGGACCAGTACCGCCGCCTGTCGCCCTTTGACGCCACCGTGCGCGCGCGCATCGGCGATCTGTACGAAGACCTGGCGCGCCAGGCGATCTTCGACGGCATCCTGTTCCACGACGACGCGCTGCTGTCGGACTTCGAGGACGCCAGCCCCGCCGCGCTGGCCGCGTACCGCGCGGCGGGGTTGCCGGGCAGCATCGCGGAACTTCGTGCGGATCCGGAAACGATGCAGCGCTGGACCCGCTACAAAAGCCGCCATCTGGTGGACTTCACCATGGCGCTCGCAGAAAAGGTGCGCGCCGTGCGTGGGCCGCAGATCAAGACGGCGCGCAACATCTACGCCCAGCCCATCCTGAATCCGGAAAGCGAAACCTGGTTCGCGCAGAACCTGGACGACTTTCTGGCCGCGTACGACTGGACCGCGCCGATGGCGATGCCGCTGATGGAGAACGTGGCGCCCGGCAAGGAAAACGCGTGGCTGGACGAACTGGTCGACACCGTCGCCCGGCGGCCCGGCGCGCTGTCCAGGACCGTGTTCGAACTGCAAAGCCGCGACTGGCGCACCGGCCCCGATCGCCCAGACGCCACGCCCGTGGACACGGACGTGCTGGCCGGCTGGATGCGCCGCCTGCAACTGCGCGGCGCCCGCAGCTTCGGCTACTACCCCGACGACTTCTCGCAAGACCAGCCCCGGTTGCAAGGCATCCGGCCCGCCATCTCCGAAGCCTGGTATCCCCTCCAATGACTGATCGATTGATTGCCCTGCTGATTCTCTGCGCGGTGCTCGGCGCGCCGTTTGGATTCACCCTGATGCTGACCGGCGAAGCGCTGCTGGGCTTCGTGTTCTTCTATCCGCTGTTCATGTCCGGCATGTGGATGGCGGGCGGCATCTACTTCTGGTGGCACTGGGAGCGCCACTGGGCGTGGGGGCCTGAGCGCACCCCTCCAGAACTGGCCGGCTCGCCGCTGGTATCGATTCTGGTGCCGTGCTTCAACGAAGCCGATAACGGCGAAGAAACCCTGCTGGCGGCCCTGAACCAGAACTATCCGCACATCGAAGTCATCGCTATCAACGACGGGTCGACCGACGGCACGGCCGCGCTGCTGGACCGCATGGCCGCTGAACACTCGCGCCTGCGCGTCGTGCATCTGGCGCAGAACCAGGGCAAGGCCATGGCGCTGCGCATGGGCGCACTGGCGGCCCGCAGCGAATACCTGGTGTGCATCGACGGCGACGCCCTGCTCGACCCCGATGCCGCCGCGTATCTGGTGGCGCCGCTGATCGACAACCCGCGCGTCGGCGCCGTCACCGGCAACCCGCGCATCCGCACCCGCTCCACGCTGATCGGGCGCATCCAGGTCGGGGAGTTCTCCTCGATCATCGGACTCATCAAACGCACCCAGCGCGTGTACGGGCAAGTGTTCACGGTGTCCGGCGTCGTCGCGGCCTTCCGCCGCGTGGCGCTGGACCGCGCGGGCTACTGGAGCCTGGACATGATCACCGAGGACATCGACATCAGCTGGAAACTGCAGCGCGACCACTGGTCCATCTTTTACGAACCGCGCGGGCTGTGCTGGATCCTGATGCCCGAGACCCTGCGCGGACTGTGGAAGCAGCGGCTGCGCTGGGCGCAGGGCGGCGCGGAGGTCTTCCTGAAGAACCTGCGGTCGATCTGGAACTGGCGCCACCGCCGGCTGTGGCCGCTGATGGCCGAGTTCTGCCTGTCGACCGCCTGGGCGTTCGCGTTCGGGTTGTCGGTGGTGCTGTGGCTGGTCAGCCAGGTCGTCGCGCTGCCCAACAACATGCAGATCGCCAGCCTGCTGCCGCCGGCCTTCACCGGCATGATGCTGGCGGTCGTGTGCCTGCTGCAGTTCGCCGTCAGCATTCTGATCGACCGCCGCTATGAGCCGGGCCTGGCGCGCGCGCTCTATTGGGTTATCTGGTATCCCCTGGCCTACTGGATGGTGAGTCTCTTCACCACGCTGGTCAGTTTCCCCAAGGTCATGCTGCGCAAGCAGGCCCAGCGCGCCCGCTGGACCAGCCCCGACCGCGGCATCAAATCACCGGAGGCATCATGATCATCACCACGCAACGCTCGCGCGCGGGCTATCTGTTCGACTTTGCGCTGACCGCCTTCGGCTGGTTCGCGTTCGTCTACCTGTTTGGCGCCGGCATCCTGGCCATTCTGCGCGGGGCCGCCAGCGGCCCGGACGCGCCGCTGCTGCCCGTCTTTCTGCCGACGGTGCAGACCTTGTGGGGTTATGCCGTGCTGGCCGTGGTCAACGCGGCGGTTCTGGTGGCGTGGGCCGTGTACAACCACCGCCGCTTCGGCGGCAAGGACCGCCGCAAGCCGATCCGCCCGCTGACCGACCAGCGCCTGGCCAAGAGCTTTGAAGTCAGCGCCGACCAGTTGACGCAACTGCGCGCCACCCGCGTCGCCGTGATCCACCACGGCAGCGCGGGGCAGATCGACGGCATCGAGCACCGCCTGCCGCGCCTGCACTCATTGCGGGCGGGCTGACGGGACGGCTGAAACCCGGCGGAGCATGGCCGGCGACTGGCGCCGGCCCCTTCTCGCCGCTGTGCCTACACCCGCCGCATCTTCGGCAACAGAATCGCCACTACACCCAGCAGCGGCAGATACGCACACAGCTGATAGACGTAGCCGATGCTGGTGGCGTCGGCCACCCTGCCCAGCACCGCGGCGCCCAGCCCGCCCATGCCGAAGGCAAAGCCGAAGAACAGGCCCGCGATCATGCCCACCTTGCCCGGAACCAGCTCCTGGGCATAGACCACGATCGCGGAGAAGGCCGACGCCAGCACCACGCCGATGATGACGACGAGCACGCCCGTCCAGAAGAGATTCGCGTGCGGCAGCATCAGCGTGAAAGGCGCCACGCCCAGGATCGACACCCAGATCACGATCTTGCGGCCGATGCGGTCGCCCACCGGTCCGCCCACCACGGTGCCCACCGCGACGGCGGCCAGGAACAGGAAGAGATACAACTGCGCCTCGCGCACCGACAGCGCGAACTTGTCGATCAGGTAGAAGGTGAAGTAGCTGTTCAGACTGGCCAAGTAGAAGTATTTCGAGAACACCAGCACGCCCAGCACCCCCAACGCCCCCAGCACCTGATTGCGCGTCAACCCATTGCCCGCGCCCTCGCGCCGCGCGCGCGGCTTGAGCAGCACGCGGTTGGCGCCATACCAGCGCCCGATCCACATCAGCACCACAATGCCGAACAGCGCCGCCAGCGAGAACCACGCCACGCTGCCCTGCCCGTGCGGAATGATGAACAGCGCGGCCAAGAGGGGCCCCAGCGCCGATCCCACATTGCCGCCCACCTGGAACAGCGACTGCGCCAGCCCGTGCCGCCCGCCCGACGCCATGCGCGCCACGCGTGACGATTCGGGGTGAAACACCGACGAGCCCGTGCCCACCAGCACCGCCGCCACCAGCAACCAGCCAAACGACGGCGCCATCGACAGCATCAACAGGCCCACCAGCGTGAAGCCCATGCCCACGGGCAGCGAATACGGCTTGGGGTTCCGATCGGTATAGAAACCGATGAATGGCTGGAGCAGCGACGCGGCAAGCTGGTAGACCAGCGTGATCAGCCCGATCTGCGTGAACGTCAGGCTGAACGAGTCCTTGAGCATGGGATAGATGGCGAGCAGGATCGACTGGATCATGTCGTTCATCAGGTGCGCCACGCTGATCGCGCCCAGCACCTTGAAAGCGGTGGAGGGATCGGAGGCGGCGGGCGATCCCGCGGCGGGCGACCCCGCGGCGGGTGGGGCGGGGGCGGGTGCGGCCGAGGTCGAGGCAGACAGGCCGGCAGCGGGATTCTGGGCGGAGTTCATGAGTCGCACAAAGAAAATGGACAAGCCGGCCACATGCCGGAACCAGGCATCAGTGTAGAAATCCGGCGCCGGCGCGATCTGCCAATTTTCGTCGAGAAAGTGACAACCGCTGTGCCAACACAATGGCAGAATAGGCGTCATGCGCTTTCGGGCGCCCTCTCATCCTTTTGTCGGAAGTGACACCATGGTCGTCCGCCCTCCCTCCGATCCCACCCGCAGCATCAACGCGCAGGACTACCAGCATCGTCCGCGCGTCGTCACGGCGATGGCCAAGGAATTTTCCCCCGGCGCACAGACCGGACCCCATACCCACCCTCGCGCCCAACTCATTTATGCCGTCGAAGGCGTGATGCGCGTCACCACGCCCAGCGGCTTCTGGGCCCTGCCGCCGTTGCGCGCGCTGTGGGTGCCGGCGGGCGTGCCGCACGGCGTCGACATGGTTGGCGCGGTCTCGATGCGTTCCCTTTACATTCAGGCCGACGCCTCCCGGGACTACTGGCCCGAGTGCCAGGTAATCGAGGTCAGCGGCCTGCTGCGCGAACTGATCCTGGCGCTGACGGCCGAGCCCATCGACTATCCGCTCGGGGGACGGGTCGAACAGATCGCGGGGTTGATCCTGGCCGAACTGGCCGCTGCGCGCATCGTGCCCATCCAGATCCCCTGGCCGCGCGACCGGCGCCTGCAAGCCATCTGCACGGCCATCCTGGACCGGCCCGGCCTGCAACGCGGCATCGAGGACTGGGGCAGCGAAGTCGGCGCCAGTGCGCGCACGCTGATCCGGTTGTTTCAATCCGAACTAGGCCTGAATTACCGACAGTGGGTGCAGCAGGTGCGGCTGGCCGACGCGGTATGCCGGCTGTCGATGGGCGTGCCAGTGGCGCGCATTGCAGCGGACCTCGGCTACCGCAGCGCCAGTGCCTTCTCCGCCATGTTTCATCGGGCACTCGGCGCGCCACCCCAGCGCTACCTGCAATCCGTCCCCGGCGCCTCGCTGACCTGAACAAAAGCTGAATATCCGCTCGCATGGGCAGATTTCGTTACCGAAACCTTATTGCGCCCTGGGCGGTCTATAGCGTTCTGCCCTAGAATCGCCTGCAATGAGCAATCCCCAGCAATCCTCCGCCAACCCGGGCGGCAAATCGGGCCTCCCCTGGAAACCTCTCCTGGTCAAAGCGGGCATCGCCGCCGCCGGCGCAGCCGTGTGCGGCGCCGTCGTGCTTGGCCTCGCGCTGGCCCTGGCGTGGCCCAGCCTGCCCGACCTGCACGCGATGACCGACTACCGGCCGCGCGTGCCCCTGCGCATCTACACCGCGGACAAGGTGCTCATCGGCGAATACGGCGAAGAGCACCGCAACGTGCTGCGTTTCGACGAAATCCCCCCGGTGATGCGGCAAGCGGTTCTGGCGGCCGAGGACGACCGTTTCTACAGCCACGGCGGCGTCGACTGGATGGGCGTCGCGCGCGCCGTGCTGACCAACATCGTGAAGGGCTCCAAGTCCCAAGGCGGCAGCACGATCACCATGCAGGTCGCGCGCAATTTCTATCTGTCGTCGGAAAAGACGTATTCGCGCAAGTTCTATGAACTGCTGCTGACGTTCAAGATCGAATCCGAGCTCACCAAGGACCAGATCCTCGAGCTCTACATGAACCAGATCTACCTGGGCCATCGCGCCTATGGTTTCGCGGCCGCCTCGCGAACCTATCTGGGCAAGCCGCTGTCGGAGGTCACGCCCGCCGAGGCCGCCATGCTGGCCGGCATTCCGAAGGCGCCCTCGCGTTTCAATCCGATCACCAATTACCCGCGCGCCGAGATCCGCCAGCATTACGTGCTGGGCCGCATGAAGACGCTGGGCTACCTGACGCCGGAGCAGACCGACGAAGCCCTGCAACAGCGCATCACGATCCGCGGCGCGGACGGCAGCAGCACGCGCGGCTTTGCGGTGCACGGCGACTATCCGGCAGAACTGGCCCGCCAGCTGATGTATGGCGTGTTCCAGGAGAACACCTACTCGTCGGGGATCGACGTCTACACCACGATCGATTCCAAGGCGCAGGAAGCGGCTTACCGCGCCGTGCGCGACGGCATCATCGACTACACCCGCCGCGCCGTTTATCCGGGCCCGGAAGACCAGGTCGAGCTGCCCGACGGCGTGGAACAGGACCCCCAGGCGCTCGACGAGATCCTGGACGGCGTGCAGGAAAAGTCGCCTGACAGCGAAGACCTGCTTGCCGCCGTCGTGCTGGCCGCCAGCCCCACCGAAGTCACCGTGGCGCGCAGCGGGCGCGACATCATCACCATTTCGGACAAGAAGGCCCTGGCGGTCGTCGCCCGCGCGCTCAATCCCAAGGCCAGCGATACCCAGCGCATCCGGCGCGGTTCGGTGGTCTACATCCACAAGAACGGCGACAACTGGGAAATCATCAACATGCCGGCGCTGCAGGCCGCGCTGGTGTCGATGGTGCCGCAGGATGGCGCCATCCGCGCCATGATCGGCGGCTTCGACTTCAACCGCGGCCACTTCAACCGCGTCACGCAGGCATGGCGCCAGCCGGGCTCGAACATCAAGCCGTTCGTCTATGCGGCCGCCCTGGAGCGGGGCTTGACGCCCGCCACGCAGATCTCCGATCAGCCCTTCATGCTGACGGCCGAGCAGACCGGTTCCAAGGCTTGGCAGCCCAAGAACGACGGCAACAAGTACGAACCCATGCTGACCCTGCGCCAGGGGTTGATGCGCTCCAAGAACATGGTGTCGATCCGCATCCTGCAGGCGATTTCGCCGCAGTACGCGCAGGACTACCTGACGCGCTTCGGCTTCGATAAATCCCGCTGGCCGGCCGTGCTGCCGCTGGCGCTGGGTGCGGGCGGCGCGACGCCGCTGCAGGTTGTCAATGGCTACAGCGTGTTTGCCAACGGCGGCTACCGTGTCACGCCCTACCTCATCGACCACGTCACGGACCGCTCCGGCAACGTGCTGATGAAGACCCAGCCCGTCGTGGCAGGTGACGCGCAGGCGCGCGCCATCGACCCGCGCACGGCCTGGGTCATGGACGACATCCTGCGCGACGTCACGGTCAACGGCACCGCCGCCCGCGCGCATCAGGTGCTCAAGCGCAACGACATCGGCGGCAAGACCGGCACCACGAACGATGCCGTCGACGTCTGGTTCTCGGGTTTCACGCAGACGCTGGCCACCACCGTCTGGATGGGCTTTGACCAACCCAAGTCGTTGGGCACCAACGAGTTCGGCAGCGGCCTGGCACTCTCCACCTGGCTCGACTACATGCAGCCGGTACTTAAAGACGTGCCGCAAGCCAAGCCGGCGCCGCGCCCGGACGGCCTGCTGGTGGACAACGGCGAATACTATTTCTCCGAATTCCCGCCCGGCCAGGCGGTGGCCTCGCTGGACCTGTCTTCCGGCGACGCGCTGACCGACTTCCTGAACAACAACCGCTCGACCGACGGCGTCGACACCTCGGTCAAGCCGCTGCCTCCCGGCGGCGCCGCGGCTCCCGGAGGCAGTCCGATCCAGCCGCCGCT
>NZ_DIEJ01000231.1:0-19072 GCF_002418565.1 Achromobacter sp. UBA5777
GGTTGCGCGCACCCGGCAGCCCACGCTGCCGCCGGGCTCGCGCAGCCGCAGCGCGCTGGGGCTGACCGCCGCCGCCGCCGAAGGGCGTTTCGATCTGCAGACCTGCGCCGAGTGCGGCACGGTGCAATACCCGCCGCGCGAAGTCTGCGGCCACTGCCTGTCCGAACACCTGCCGTGGCGGCCCGCCGATCCGAACGGCGTGCTGCTGGTCAGCACCACGCTGCATCACAGCAACGACCTGTATTTCCGCGAACGCCTGCCCTGGCGCGTGGGCACGGTGCGGATGGACGCCGGTCCGTCCGTCGTGGCGCACGTCCACCAGGACTGCGCCGACGGCGCGCGCGTGCGCCTCGCGTTGAAACTGGATCGCAGCGGCCAGGCCGTGATGATCGCCCTGCCCGAAAGGAACACGCCGAACATGGAAGACGACAAGACACTGCGAGAGACCTCGTGCGATCCGAAATTCCGCCGCGTGCTGGTCACCGACGGCAAGTCGGCCGTCGGTCAGGCCGTGGCGCGCGCGCTGCTGGACGCGGGCAGCCCGATGATCTTTCTGGGCGATCCGCAGGCATGGAAGCGCGACGCCGCATTTGACGCGCTGGCGGCCGATCCGCGCGTGCAGGCGGTGACGCTGGACGTGACCGACACCGATTCCGTCGAGCGTGTGGCCGCGTCCATCGGCGGCAAGGTTGAGATCCTGGTGAACACGGCGGATCTGGAACGCGAGGGCGGACTGCTTAGCCGCAAGGACGTGAACACCGCGCGCGACGCAATGGACGTCAACGTACTGGGCCTGATGCGGCTGGCGCAGAGCTTCGGCCCCGCACTGTGCGGCCGCGCCGCCGACGGCGTGAACAACGCCGCCGCGTGGGTCAACGTACTGTCGATCTACGCGCACATGAACTTGCCATCGCGCGGCATGTGGTCCGCGTCCAAGGCCGCCGCGCTATCGCTGGCGCAATGCCTGCGCGCCGAGATGCGCGGCGCGGGCGTGCGGGTGGTGAATGTATTTCCCGGCCCGGTCGATCACGAATGGGAACAGCGCACGCCGCCGCCGCGCGTGGCGCCGGCTGCGATCGCCGCCGCGATTGTGCGCGCGCTGAAGGACGGTATCGAAGACGTGTATGTGGGCGACGTCGCGCAGGAGTTTCGGGCGCGGTTGGCCGAGAACCCGAAGGGACTGGAACGGGAGCTGGGCGCGGGCGGCTGACCGCCTGCCCCCCGCGCGTCGTCCCCCAACAAGCACCAACAGGAGAGCACCGTGAGTCAACCCATTCTTGCCCAATTCATGACCGAGCTGGTCTCCGGCCGCATCCGCCTGGTGGACCTGACCGAGACGCTGACGCCGGAGTTTCCGACCATCGTGCTGCCGCCAGAATTCGGCCAGGCGTGGCCGTTCCGGATTGAGGAAATCTCGCGCTACGACGAGCGCGGGCCGGCCTGGTACTGGAACAACTTCTCGTGCTCGGAACACACCGGCACGCACTTCGACGCGCCCGCGCACTGGGTCACCGGCAAGGACCAGCCGGACAATACGGTGGACACGATTCCCATCGACGCCTTCATCGCCAGCGCCTGCGTGATCGACTGTTCCGCGGAAGCGGCCGGCAACTCGGACTTTTTGCTGACCATCGACTTCGTCAAGAAATGGGAAGAACAGCACGGGCGCATCCCCGCGCGGTCGTGGGTGCTGATGCGCACCGACTGGTCCAAGCGCGCCAAGCCCGCCGACTACCTGAACATGCAGGCCGACGGCGCGCATTCGCCCGGCCCCGATGCCGAGGTCGTGCCCTGGCTCATCAAGGAGCGCGACGTGCACGGGTTCGGCACCGAGTCGGTAGGCACGGACGCGGGACAAGCCCAGCACCTGGATCCGCCCTACCCCTGCCACTACTACATGCACGGCAACAACCGCTACGGCCTGCAGTGCCTGACCAACCTGGACCAGCTGCCGGCCACCGGCGCGGTGATCTTCTCGGCGCCGCTCAAGATCCGCAGCGGCTCGGGCAGTCCGCTGCGCGTGCTGGCGCTGGCGCCCACGGCCTGATCGCGGCCGGACCATACCAATAAATCAAGGGGGAACCATGACGCAAACCCATGTGGCCATCGTGACCGGCGGCAGCGCCGGCATCGGGGCGGAAATCTGCCGCAGCATGCTGGATGCGGGCTACGAGGTGATCTCGATGGCGCGCCGCGCTGCGGACTTCTCGCATCCGCGCCTGCACAACGTGCAGGTCGACCTGCTGGACGCCACCGCGACCGCGCAGGCGGGCGCCGAAGCCGCCGCCCAGTTTCCGATCAGCCACGTTATCCACAACGCGGGCGTGATCTGGCCGAATCTGCTGCCGCAGGTCACGCAGGAAGAGCTGCATGGTCTGACGCAGATCCATCTGGGCGCGGCCATCAGCCTGGTGCAGGCCGCCCTGCCGGGCATGCAGGAACGCAAGTTCGGCCGCATCGTGATGATGTCGTCGCGCGGCGCGCTGGGCCTGCCCACGCGCACCGCCTATTCGGCCACCAAGGCCGGCATGGTGGGCATGGCCCGCACCTGGTCGCTGGAACTGGCGCCATACGGCATCACGGTCAACGTGGTGGCGCCCGGCCCGATCCAGACCGACATGTTCTACGAGGTGATCGAGGCCGGCAGCGAACGCGAACGCCAGCTTGCCGAGGGCATCCCGGTCAAGCGCCTGGGCCGCTCGGACGACGTGGCGCGCGCCGTGATGTTCTTCGCCGACCCCGCCAACAGCTTCGTCACCGGCCAGACACTGTTCGTCTGCGGCGGCGCCAGCGTCAGCTCCATCACCATCTGACCGCACCCGCTTCGGGTTTTGACGGATAGGTAAGCACCGGGACCCGGGTCTACAGTGCTGATCCTTGAACGTAAGAAAGTTTAAGCAACAAGTATTCCCGCAGTTCCCGTTTTCTCCGCTTTCCAGCCGCACTCCCACTCTGCTCCCTACCCCGGAGGTTTTGCCATGCTGTCGAAGAAACTCCCCCTGGCCGCTGCCGCCGCCATCGCCGCCCTGTTCGCTCTGCCCGCCCTGGCCCAAGTCAAGGTCGGCGTGGTCACCTCGTCCACCGGTCCCACCGCGCTGGTCGGGATTCCGCAGAAGAACACGGTGCCGCTGCTGCCCAAGAAGATCGGCGACCTGACCGTGGAATACATCTCGCTGGATGACGCCAGCGATTCTACGAACTCGGTCACGGCCTTCAAGAAGCTGATCTCGGAGCAGAACGTGGACGCGCTGATCGGGCCGTCGGGCTCGCCCAACGCCATGGGCGTGATCCAGTTCGCCGCCGAGGCCGGCGTGCCGATGCTGGCGCCGGTGGGCACCGCCGCGGTGGTGCTGCCGATGAACGACCAGAAGAAGTGGGTGTTCAAGACCACGCAGAACGACGACATCATCGCGCGCGCGCTGGTGGACCACATGGCCAAGACCGGCGTCAAGACGGTCGGCTTCATCGGCCTGAACGATCCTTATGGCGAGAATTGGTACAAGGTGTTCTCGGGTCTGGCCGCGGAAAAGGGCATCAAGATCGCCGCCAACGAGCGCTACCTGCGCTTTGACAGCTCGGTCACGGGCCAGGCGCTGAAGATCCTGGCTGCCAAGCCCGACGCCGTGCTGGTCGCCGCCCCCGGCGCCGCCAGCGTGCTGCCGCAGACGACGCTGTTCGATCAGGGCTACAAGGGCAAGTTCTACCAGACCCACGGCGCCGCGCTGCCCGACTTCCTGAAACTGGGCGGCAAGAAGGTCGAAGGCACGGTGCTGGCCGCCAGCCTGATGCTGGTGCTGCCGGAGATGCCGGACAGCAATCCGTCCAAGAAGGTCGCCACCGAGTACATCGCCGCCTACGAAAAGCTCAACGGCTCCAAGCCCGCCACCTTCGGCGCCAACGTCTATGACGCCGGTCTGCTGCTGGAAAAGGCCGTGCCGATCGCCGAGAAGGCCGGCAAGCCGGGCACCAAGGAATTCCGCAGCGCCCTGCGTGACGCGCTGGAACAGACCAAGGAGCTGGTGGGCACGCAAGGCGTCTACAACATGAGCGCCGCCGACCACAGCGGCTTTGACGAACGCGGCCGCGAGCTCATCACCGTCAAAGACGGCAACTGGACGCTAGTCAAGTAAAAGGAGGGGTGTTCCCCCCCCCGAAGCGCTGCGCGCTTCCCCCCAGGGGGCATGCCTGCGGACCGGCGGAGCCCGGATCCGCGGCATCCCGATCGGGGTGCGCACAGTTTGCTTCCTGGCGACGCCCGCAGCCCATGCGAGCGTGCGGTGCTTGTCTGTTTTTCCCCGGAATTCTGCATGAATGCTCAGATTGCCTTGATACTCGGGCAGGACGGCATCACCAACGGCGCCATCTACGCGCTCCTGGCGTTGTCCATCCTGCTGGTCTTCACCGTCACCCGCGTCCTGTTCATCCCGCAGGGCGAGTTTGTCGCCTTCGGCGCCCTCACCATGGCCGCCATGCAGGCCGGCAAGCCCATTCTGCTGGTCTGGCTGCTGCTTGCGTTCGCGCTGGCCGAGGTCATCGCCGATCTGATGGCGCGGCGCAAGCGCCCCGCGCGCGGCCGTACTCACTGGCGCATGGCCGCCAAGGTGATCTATCCGCTGGCGCTGGCGCTGCTGCTGTATCGCCTCCCGCTCGCACAACTGCCAATGGCGGTGCAGGCGCTGCTGACGCTGCTGTTGCTGGTGCCGATGGGTCCGCAGCTTTATCGCCTGTTCTATCAGCCGATCGCGTCGGCCTCGACGCTGGTGCTGCTGATCGTCTCGATCGCGGTCCACCTGGCGCTGGTCGGCCTGGGCCTGCTGGCGTTCGGCGCGGAAGGCGCGCGCACCGCGCCGTTCAGCGACGCCAGCATGACGCTCGGCCCGGTCAACGTGAACAGCCAGGCGCTGTGGGTGGTGGCGGTGTCGGTGGTGCTGATCGTCGTGCTGTACCAGTTCTTTGAACGCTCGATGTACGGCAAGGCGCTGCGCGCCGCAGCGTTCAACCGCATCGGCGCACGCCTGATGGGCATCTCGCCGGTATTCGCGGGCAAGGCCACTTTCTTTCTGGCCGCACTGATCGGCACCGTGTCGGGCATCCTGATCGCGCCCATCACCACCATGTATTTCGATTCGGGCTTCATGGTCAGCCTGAAGGGGTTCGTCGGCGCCATCATCGGCGGGCTGGTGAGCTATCCGCTGGCCGCGGCGGGCGCCGTGCTGGTCGGCCTGATCGAAGCCTTCTCGTCGTTCTGGGCCAGCGCCTACAAAGAAATCATCGTGTTCACGCTGATCATCCCCGTGCTGCTCTGGCGTTCACTCAACAGCCATCACGTCGAGGAAGAAGACGAATGACGCCGCGCCACATCCTCCTCGCCTTCCTGGCCCTGCTGGCGCTTGGCCCCCTGGTGCTGCCGCCGTTCTACGTCACGCTGCTGAACTACATCGGCCTGTATGCGCTGGTGGCGCTGGGCCTGGTTCTGCTGACCGGCGTCGGCGGCCTGACCAGCTTCGGCCAGGCCGCCTTCGTGGGCGTGGGCGCCTATACGACGGCGCTGCTGACCACCCGCGCGGACACCCTGCCATCGTGGCTGGGCTGGCTGGGCGCATCGCCCTGGCTCACGCTGCTGGCCGGCCTGGCGCTGACGCTGGCGCTGGCCTACCTGCTGGGCGCGATCACGCTGAAGCTGTCCGGCCACTTCCTGCCGCTGGGCACGATCGCGTGGGGCCTGTCGCTGTACTTCGTCTTCGGCTCGGTCGAAGGGCTGGGCGGCCACACCGGCATCCCGGACATTCCGGCCATCAGCCTGTTCGGCTGGACGCTCAACCAGGGCGGCAACATCTACTACCTGATCTGGGCGTTCCTGCTGGTCGCCGTGTGGTCCACGCAGAACCTGCTGGACTCGCGCGAAGGCCGCGCCATCCGCGCGCTCAAGGGCGGCCGCGTAATGGCCGAATCGATGGGCGTGGACACGGCGCGCTCGCGCATGGTGATCTTCGTCATCGCGGCCTTGCAGGCCTGCGCGTCGGGCTGGCTGTACGCGCACATGCAGCGCTTCGTGAACCCCAACCCCTTCGGCCTGCAGATGGGCATCGAATACCTGTTCATGACCGTCATCGGCGGCGCCGGACAGGTGTGGGGCGCGCTGGTCGGCGCGGGCGTTTTCACGGTGCTCAAGCAATGGCTGCAGGACCTTCTGCCCAAGGTGCTGGGCCAGACCGGCAATTTCGAAGTGATCGTCTTCGGCTTCGGCATGGTGTTGCTGCTGCACCGCGCCCGCAGCGGCCTGTGGCCGGTGCTGACGCGCTGGGTGCCCGTCAAGCGCAAGCCGCGCCATGTCGATATGACGGCCGAACCGCTGCCCCGGCGCACCATGCCGCCGCGCGGCGAGGTGGTGCTGAAAGCCGTGGACGTGACGCGCAAGTTCGGCGGCCTGGTGGCCAACAACGCCATGAACCTGGAAATCCGCGCGGGCGAAGTGCTGGCGCTGATCGGCCCCAATGGCGCGGGCAAGAGCACGATGTTCAATCAGATCTCGGGCGTGGACACGCCGACCTCGGGACAGGTGACGCTGCTTGGCCAGCCGGTGGCCGGCGTGGGCGCGCGCAAGATCGCGCGCCTGGGCCTGTCGCGCACGTTCCAGCACGTGCGGCTGCTGGGCCGCATGAGCGTGTTGGAAAACGTGGCCATCGGCGCGCACCTGCGCGGGCATCGCGGCGTGCTGCCGGCCGCCTGGCGGCTGGACCGGCCCGAAGAGGCGCGCCTGCTGGCCGAAGCGGCGCGTCAGGTCGAGCGCGTGGGGCTGGGCAAGCATCTGCATGACGAGGCGGGCTCGCTGGCGCTGGGCCAGCAGCGCATCCTGGAGATCGCGCGCGCGCTGGCGTCCGACCCGTGCATCCTGCTGCTGGACGAACCCGCGGCCGGCCTGCGCTATCAAGAGAAATGCGAACTGGCCGAGCTGCTCAAGCGCCTGCGCGCCGAAGGCATGGCCATCCTGCTTGTCGAACACGACATGGATTTCGTGATGGGGCTGGTGGATCGCGTGGTGGTCATGGACTTCGGCGAAAAGATCGCCGAAGGCCTGCCGGCAGAGATCCAGCAGAATCCCGCGGTGCTAGAGGCATATCTGGGCGGAGTGGAAGAATGAGCGCAAAACTGCTGCAAGTGCGCGACCTGCGCGTGGCCTACGACAAGGTCGAGGCGGTCTCCGGTGTCAGCCTGGAAGTGGGCGAAGGCCAGATCGTGACCGTGATCGGACCCAACGGCGCGGGCAAGACCACGCTGCTGTCGGCCATCATGGGCGTGCTGCCGTCACAGGGCGGCATCACCTTCGGCGGCAAGGCGCAGGAGCACGCCGAAATCGAGGAAATGGTCGCCGCGGGCATGAATCTGGTGCCCGAAAAGCGCGAGCTGTTTGCGGAAATGACGGTCGAGGACAACCTCATGCTGGGCGCCTTCGACCGCTACCGCCGTGGCCTGCGCGACCAGGACCAGACGCTGGCCGAGGTCTGTGAACTGTTTCCCCGGCTGCAGGAACGGCGCGCGCAATTGGCCGGCACGCTATCCGGCGGCGAGCGCCAGATGCTGGCCGTGGGCCGCGCACTGATGGCCAAACCCCGCCTGCTGATGCTGGACGAACCCAGCCTGGGGCTGGCGCCGCGCATCGTGCGCGAGGTCTTCCGCATCGTCGCGCGGCTGCGCGAGATGGGCGTGTCCATCCTGTTGATCGAACAGAACGCGCGCGCCGCGCTGCAAGTGGCCGATTACGCCTATGTGCTGGAAACCGGAACGGTGACGCTGGAAGGTCCGGCGGCCGAGGTGGCGCAGGATCCGCGCGTCGTGGAGGTCTATCTGGGACTGGGGCACGGCGCGCCTGCGTGACGCGGGCTGCCGGGACGGCCGGCTGGGTCAGGCCACGCCGCGACGCCGATCGCGGCGGTACAGCGCATACCCCAGCGGGTACATGACGGCCACGAGGAACGTCGCGACCGGATGGGTCAGCCGGTAGGCCTGCACGGCCGTCGGCACGCCCGAATGCTTCAGGTGCAGGCGAAAACGCGTGTAGCGCGCCGCCGCCATCATGAATTCGCGCGGACGGTAGCGGAAGAATTCCAGGTGATGCTGCAGCATGTCCCAGGCCAGCAGGTACAGGCCCTGGGCGTTGTTGCTGACGGACACCGCGCCCTGGCTCAGGCCGCCGGGCGTGTCGTGATAAGTGCGCACGACGCGGTTGATGAAGCGGCTGAGATACCCCGCGCGCGCCACCGCCCACCACACCAGGCTTTCGGGCACGAAGCCCGCCACGTCCTCGGGAAACGGATACTTGCGCAGGATGTCCGTGCGCATACAGCCGAATTTCTCGCCTTTGATGCGATAGCGGAAGTACACGTCGACGGCGGTGCTGTCGAACACGTCCTGCGGATAACGGTCGCCGACGACGGTGCCGTCCGGCCGCGCGCATAGCCCGGTGATGGCGAAATACGAGTCGCGGCGCGCGGGCGGGATCGCGTTCCAGGCTTCATGGAAAATGGCCAGCGCGTCGGGCGGCATTTCGTCGTCGCTATCCAGGCCCACGATCATCTGGCCGCGGGCCTCGCGCACGCCACGATTGAAGGCGGTCTTCTTGTGCTGATTGTTCTGCCAGACATAGCGGATCGGAAAATCCGCCAGCGATTGCCAATGCAGGATGGACTCGTGCGTGTTGTCGGTGGAGCCGTCGTCCACCACCACCCATTCAAAATCCCGGAAAGTCTGCTGGCAGAGCGATTCGTAGACGCGGTGCAGGGTTCCTGCCCGGTTGTAGGTCGGCGTCAGAACGGTGAAAAAAATCGGTGTATCGGTCATGCCTGCTGTGCCCCTTGCGATCTTCCAGAAACCGCTGCGGTCTTGGTTCTTATGATTTCGCCTGAAGTGTAGGGGATATGCCTCGGGGAACCGATTCCACGGCTTTGGAATTTGCAATCAAATCTGACAAACCGTGCGGTTTTTTTTGATGCCGTGCGCGGCGCGGGGCGTTGGCCGCAGGGCATCGTGGCGTAAACTCGGGCGGCCCAATTCGGAACGCCTATGGAAGCCTCGACCGTCCAGCTCAATGACATCGCCTTGTTCGTGGAGGTTGCCAAGCGCAAGAGCTTCAGCCAGGCCGCGCGCGCGCTGGACATGCCGACGTCGACGCTGTCGCGCCGGATCAACGAACTGGAACGCGCGATCGGGCTGCGGCTCATCAACCGCAACACGCGTCGGCTGGATCTGACCGACGCGGGCGCGGCCTACATGCGCCGGTGCCAGGGCCTCATCGACGAAGCCCGGCTGGCGCACGAGCAACTGCTGTCATTGTCGGGCGGTCCGTCGGGCAATCTGCGCGTCTCCATGCCGTACAGCCTGGCCATCTGGCTGCTGCCCGAGACCATCAGCGATTTCACCGATCGCTATCCCGAAGTGGAATGCGAGTTCGACCTGAGCATGATGACGGCCTCCGACGCACAGGGCACGCCGTTCGACATCGTGCTGCGTTTTGGCCGCGAAGCCGACTATCCGGGCGCCTCCACCGACAACGGCAATGGCAACGGCACGCCGCATCGCGCCATCGAGGGCGCCGTGGTGCATGAGCTGGTCTCGCTGGAAACGCATCTGTACGCGTCCGACAGCTATATCGCGCGTCATGGCGCGCCGCAGACGCCGGCCGAGCTGTCGCAGCACCAGTGCCTGCGCACGACCATCGACGAAGCGCATTCGTACTGGACGCTGAATAACGGCGCGATTTCGCAGCGCGTGGCTGTGCACGGTCACCTGGCTGCCAACAACATGAGCATCGCGGGCACGCTGGCCGGCCTGGACCTGGCCATCACGCGCATGCCGCATTGCCTGGCGCTGGAACCGATCATCCAGCGCAATTCGCTGCGGCGCGTGCTGCCGGGCTGGTCGGTGGATCCGATCTCGATCTATGTGGTTTTCCCTTCCAGCATCCAGCCGGCCAAGACCCGCGCGTTCATGGATTTCATCCGGCCCAAGCTCGGTGCCCCGCAAGCCTGACGCACGGTGCGCCGCAACTGCAGGCGAATATGCCAGACGAAAAAAAACCGCAGGGCTCGCGCCTTGCGGTTTTTTATCGATCAGGCCAGCTGGGTCCGAAGACCCGCCGGCCGAACGCATCATTTAGACGCGCTTGATCTTTTCCAGCATCTTGAACACGCCCTTGGGCGACTTGACGAACAAGCGCTTGAAAGCCTTGCCCAGGCAACGGCGTTCCAGGGTGTTACGACGCACGCGTTTGCGTTCAGCCATGTTGATTCTCCTGTTGAATTTGCGGAAAGTGGCCCGCACAACCGGAAACCGGACTGGCGGAAAAAATTCGGATAACTTGGCATTTTAGCCTGAAATCCAAATCGAACGCCAATGGGCGGATTTTGAAGGCGCCAACTGCAGCGTAAGCACCGCCTGAAACAACCAGGGACAAATCGGAGGCGGATACGCCAAGGCGCCACAACGCGGCGCAACATGGCCGGGTCGCGGTCCGTCTCACCCGCCGCGCCGCCGCACTGGCACGATCACCCCGACGTTTCCTTCAGCCGTTCCCACACCTGCTCCGCCCGCGGCAGCGGATCGACAGCGCCGTAGCCCAACGTCGACAAAGCCGCCGCCGCATTGGCATAACGCACCGCGTCTTCCCAGGAATCGCCCTGGCAACGGCGCGCCAGCAGGCTGCCGGCAAAGCAGTCGCCCGCGCCGGTCGCGTCCACCGCTTGCACGCGCAGCGCCGGCATCGCCGTGCGGCTGCGGCCGTCGTCGATGATGGAACCGTCCTTGCCCAGCTTCAGCACCACCACGCCCTGCGCGCCGCCGTCGCGGATCCAGTCCAGCGTGCGCTCCGGGTCGTCGTTGCCGGTCAGGTGCTGCAAGTCGTCCATGCTGGGCAGGAACACGTCCGCCGTGCGCATGGCTTCGCGCAGGATGGCGCGGGCGCGGTCCACGGGCCACAGGCGCAACCGCAGATTGGAATCCAGGCTGACCTGCGCGCCAGCGGCATGCGCGCGCTCGATGGCGGCGAAGACCGTGTCGCAGGCGGTAGTGCTGATGGCCATGCTGATGCCCGACACGTGCAGGAAACGCGTTCGTTCGATCAGCCCCGCGTCCAGGCTGGCCGGCGTCATCACGCTGGCGGCCGAGCCGCGCCGCAGATAGCTGAAAGCATGGCCGTCAGGTCCGTGCTGCACGAAGTACAGGCCGGTGTGCGCCTCGTCGTCGACCTCTACGCCGGACGTGTCGACGCCCTCGTTCTGCCAGAGGTCCAGAAACTGCTTGCCGAAGGCGTCGTTGCCGACCCGGGTCAGATACGCACAGCGCGCGCCCTGGCGGGCCGCCGCGATCACCGCATTGGAGGTGTCGCCGCCGAATCCCTGCAGGTATTGCCGTTGGCCTTCGTGCGTCTGGTTCAGCTCGACCAGCGGCTCGCCCAGCGCCACGATGTCGAAGTCAGCCATGAGCGGCCTCGCGGGTCCGGGTGATCTGCGCCACCAACGCGGCGGTGTCGCGCGACGCGAAGGCGGCCTTGTCGTAAAGGTTGCTGCCGATGCCGACCAGGCCGGCGCCGGCCGCGAAGTACGTGCCCATGTTTTCCTGCGTGATGCCGCCCGTGGGGCAGAAGATCGTGTCCGGGTACACCGACTTCAGCGCGGCCAGATGCTTGGGGCCGCCGGTGTCCGCCGGGAACACCTTCACCACGTCCACGCCGGCGCGCCGCGCGGCCAGGACTTCGCTCGGGGTGAACGCGCCCAGCATGCACAGCGCGTCGGCGGCGTGGGCCATGTCCACGATCTCGTGGGCCAGCGCGGGCGACACCAGGAAGTCCGCGCCCGCCACCAGCGCCTCGCGCGCCTGCGACTCGTCCAGCACGGTGCCCACGCCCAGCAGCAGGCTGGCGCCGTGCTTGTCGCGCAGCGCGCGCACCAGATCGGTGACGTTGGGAATGGTCCACGTAAGTTCCAGCGTGGTGCAGCCCGCCGACACCGCGACTTCGGCGGCATAGGCCGCGGCGGCCGCGTCGGTGTAGCGCAGCACGGGAACGACGCGGGCGGCCAGCAGGGCGGCAAGCTTGGAAGCGGTGGGAGCAGCGGTTGCGGTCATGGATTTCCTCTGGGGCTGACGGTCAGTTGCCGCCGGACGATACCGGCAGGACGGCGAGTTTGGCCGCGGCGGCATCGCGCAGCCGCAGCAAGGGTTCGATATAGGCGGACTGCGGATCGCCGCGGCGCCGGAACAGCAAGGTGCTGACGCTGACGCCCGCGACGGGACGCCCTGCCCCGTCGCACAGCGCGACGCCGTAGCAGACGATGCCGGGTTCGTTTTCCTCGTTGTCGACAGCGTAGCCTTGCTGAGCCGCCACGCCCAGCGCCTCGCGCAGTGCGGGCAGACTGGTCAGCGTGGCGGGCAGCCGGGCCGGCATGGGCAGCGCGAGCAGCAGGCGCTCGCGCGCGGGCTCGTCCAGCGCTGCCAGATAGGCCTTCCCGACGGCGCTGGAATGCAGCGCGACGGACGCCCCTACGCGCGACACCATACGCACGGGCCCTGGGCTTTCCAGTTTGTCGATGTAGATCATTTCGTGGCCGGCGGGCACGGCCAGATGAACCGTTTCGCCCGTTTGGTCACGCAGCGCCTGGAGTTCAGGCGCCAATGCGGCGCGCAGATCGAACTGGGACCACGCCTTGCTGGCCAGCGACATCAGGCGCGGCCCCAGGCGATACGCGCCGCCGGCCTCCATGACCATGCCCTGTTCGGCCAGCGCCGCCAGGATGCGGTAGACGGTAGGACGGGGATAGCCGCAGTCGCGGGCGAGCACGGCGGCCGTCGGCGGCTGCGGCGCATCGGCAACCGCTTGCAGCACCGCCATGAATTTTCCGAACGCTGCCGCGCCCGCGACCTTGGATTCCTGCACTCATGTCCCCAAATACATGCGATAGCCCAGGCCAGATCCGCAACGCGGCAAGCGCGAACATCAGACGAATCTGCGATACTGTTTATTTGTACAGCTACCGAGGCGCCAATTGTCCATGTTATGGACAGACGCCTCACAATATAGTCAATTATTCCATATCGACGCGCCCGGAACCAGCGATGGATCGCCGCGCCGGCATGCTCCCACCGTCAGGCTACGATACCGTCCATGAGCTCCCATATCCGCATCGTTGGCGCCCGCCAGAACAATCTCAAGAACCTGGATCTGACCATCGCCACCGGCGAACTGGTCGTCGTCACCGGGGTGTCGGGGTCCGGTAAAAGTTCGCTGGCCTTCGACACGCTGTACGCCGAGGGGCAGCGGCGCTACGTGGAAACCTTCTCGCCCTATGCGCGCCAGTTCCTGGACCGCATGGACAAGCCGCAGGTGGACCGCATCGAGGGCATCCTGCCGGCCATCGCCATCGACCAGACCAATCCGGTGCGCAGCTCGCGCAGCACGGTCGGCACGATGACCGAACTGAACGATCACCTGAAACTGCTGTTCGCGCGCGGCGCCAAGCTCTATTGCCGCGGCTGCGGCAAGCTGGTGCGGCGCGACACGCCGGAATCCGTCTATCACTCGCTGGCCGAGCGCGCTGCCGCCGCGGGCGACCCGCGCCTGGTCGTGACCTTCCCGATCGCCGTGCCGGCCAACTTCACCGAAGACGAAGTGCGCGGCTTCCTTGAGCAGCAGGGCTACACCCGCGTGCACGCCGAGGAAACCGCCGTGCCCCGCGCCGCCGCGCCCGCCAAGGGCGCCAAGAAGGCCAAGGCCACGAAGACCGCCAAGGCCGCCACCGAGGAACGCCGCATCCTGCACGTCATCCAGGATCGCTTCCGCTTCGCCGGCACCGAGCGCGAACGCATCATGGAAGCGCTGGACACGGCGCTGCGCATGGGCGCCGGCCACATCGCCGTCTACGTCATGGACGCCGACGGCGGCAACGCGCACATCTGGAAGTACAGCGACCGGCTGCACTGCGCCGATTGCGACATCGAATACTCCGACCCGCTGCCCAGCAGCTTCTCCTTCAATTCGCCGCTGGGCGCCTGCGAGGCCTGCCGCGGCTTCGGCCGCGTGATCGGCATCGACTTCGGCCTGGTCATCCCCGACGAGAAAAAGACCCTGCTCGAAGGCGCCATCAAGCCATGGACCACGCCGTCCTACAAGGAATGCCAGGACGACCTGCAAAAGTACGCCCCGCGCGCGGGCGTGCCGCTGGGCGTGCCCTGGAAGGACATGAGCGAGGAGCACAAGCGCTGGGTGCTGTACGGCACGCCCGACTGGAAGGGCGGCAACGACGCCTGGAAGCATCAGTGGTATGGCGTGCAGCGCTTCTTCGACTGGCTGGAAACCAAGGCCTACAAGATGCACGTGCGCGTGCTGCTGTCCAAGTACCGCAGCTACACGCCCTGCCCCACCTGCAACGGCGCGCGCCTGAAGCCCGACGCCCTGCTCTGGCGCCTGGGCAACAAGGATGAAGCCGATGCCGTGCTGCCGCCGGAAGACGGCCGCTACAAGCGCTTCATGCCAGTCGGCACCACCTGGAGCCGCGAACAGCTCAACGGTCTGGACGGGCTGTGCCTGCATGACGTGATGCTGCTGCCGATCGAGCGCGTGCGTAAATTCTTCGACACGCTGTCGTTCTCGGGCGCGCTGGATGCCGCCACCGACCTGCTGATGACCGAAGTGCGCGCGCGCCTGAAATTCCTCTGCGACGTGGGCCTGGGCTACCTGACGCTGGACCGCCAGAGCCGCACGCTGTCGGGCGGCGAAGTCCAGCGGATCAACTTGACCACGGCGCTGGGCACCTCGCTGGTGAACACGCTGTTCGTGCTGGACGAGCCCTCCATCGGCCTGCACCCGCGCGACATGCACCGCGTCGTCGAAGTCATGCACCGCCTGCGAAACGCCGGCAACACGCTGGTGGTCGTGGAACACGATCCGCAGGTCATGGTGGCCGCGGACCGTATCATCGACATCGGCCCCGGTCCCGGCGAACGGGGCGGCCGCATCGTCTTCGACGGCACGCCCGACCAGCTGCGCGCCGCGCCCTCGCTGACCGGCGACTATCTCGGCGGCCGACTGCGCGTGGAAGCGCCGCGTCCGATGCCGGTGGCGGCCAACACGCCTCGCCTGCTGCTGGAAGGCGTCAATGCGCACAACCTGAAGAACGTCTCGGTCGAGCTGCCGCTGGGCCGCCTGGTCTGCGTAACCGGCGTATCCGGTTCGGGCAAATCCACGCTGGTGCAGGACGTGCTGTACCCCGCGCTGCTCAAGCAGAAGGGCAAGCCGTCGGAAGCGCCGGGCGCCTTCGACCGCCTGCTCGGCGCCGAGCAGATCGCCGACGTCGTCATGGTGGACCAGACCCCCATCGGCAAGACCGCGCGCTCCAACCCGGCCAGCTACGTCGGCGCATTCGACGCCATCCGCAAGCTGTTTGCCCAGGCCCCGTTGGCGCGCGAACGCGCCTACACGGCCGGCACATTCAGCTTCAACGGCGGCGACGGCCGCTGCCCGACCTGCGGCGGCACCGGCTTTGAACACGTCGAAATGCAGTTCCTGTCCGACGTGTATCTGCGCTGCCCCGATTGCGACGGCAAACGCTTCCGCCCCGAAGTGCTGGAAGTGCGCGTCGAGCACCTGGGCAAGAGCGCCTCGATCGACGAGGTGCTGGAAATGACCGTCAGCGAGGCATTGGACTTCTTCAAGGGCCTGCGTGACGTGCAGACCGGTCTTGCGCCGCTGGCCGACGTGGGCCTGGAGTACGTGCGGCTGGGGCAACCCGTGCCGACGCTGTCGGGCGGCGAGGCGCAGCGCCTGAAGCTGGCCGGCCATCTGGCCGAGGCCGCGCGCAGCGGCATCTCCACCGCCAAGGTCGCCAAGAAGGGCAGCCTGTTCCTGTTTGACGAACCCACTACCGGCCTGCACTTTGACGATGTCGCGCGCCTGATGCGCGCGTTCCGCAAGCTGCTGGCCGCGGGCCACACGCTGCTGGTCATCGAACACAACCTGGACGTGATCCGCGCGGCGGACTGGCTGATCGACCTGGGTCCGGAAGGCGGCGACGCCGGCGGCCTGGTCCTCGGCACGGGCACGCCGCAGGACCTGATGGACAACCCCAAGTCGCACACGGGCGCGGCCCTGCGCGACTACGAAGTCAGCATCCTGCCCGTCGATGCCGTCGCGGGCGGCAAGGCCGACGTCATCGTCAGCAGCGATGCCGACGCGCAGGAGGCCGAGCAGGCCGGCCTGACCGCGCGCATCGCAGAGCCGCAAGCCGAGTACGGCGCGGGCGTGGGCACGCCGCTGCAGTCGCTGGTGCGCGAACGCCGCCAGGGCAGCATGGCCATTGAAATCCGCAACGCGCGCGAACACAACCTGAAGAACATCAGCGTCGAAATCCCCCACGACAAGTTCACCGTCATCACGGGCGTGTCGGGGTCGGGCAAGTCCACGCTGGCCTTTGACATCCTGTTCAACGAGGGCCAGCGCCGCTATCTGGAATCGCTGAATGCCTATGCGCGCGCCATCGTGCAGCCGGCCGGCAAGCCGGACGTGGACGCCATCTTCGGCATCCCGCCCACCGTGGCGATCGAACAGCGCACCAGCCGCGGCGGCCGCAAGTCCACCGTGGCCACGATGACGGAAATCCATCACTTCCTGCGGCTGCTGTACGTGAAGCTGGGCACGCAATACTGCCCCGATTGCAACGTGGCGGTCGAACCCCAGAACACCGACCAGATCGTGGCGCGCCTGTTGCGCGAGCACAAGGGCGAGCACATCGGCCTGCTGGCGCCGCTGGTCACCGCACGCAAGGGCTATTACACGGATCTGGCCAAGTGGGCCGGCTCCAAGGGCCATTCCCATCTGCGCGTTGACGGCGAATTCATTCCCGTAGCGCCGTGGCCGCGCCTGGACCGCTATAAGGAACACACCATCGAACTGCCCGTGGCCGATGTGGTGGTGGACCCGGCCAACGAGGCCGACCTGCGCGCCGCCGTCAAGAGCGCGCTGGAAAACGGCCAGGGCGTGATGTCGGTCGTGTGGCCGGTCAACAAGCTGCACGAGGCGCTGAACAGCGAACTGCAGCAGCAGCACTTCTCGGTCAAGCGCGCGTGCCCGTCCTGCGGCACCAGCTTCCCTGAACCCGATCCGCGCCTGTTCTCGTACAACTCCAAGCACGGCTGGTGCACGGGCTGCTACGGCACGGGCCTGCAATTGCAGGGCTTTGACGAAGAGCAGACCGGCGAGGAAACCGCCTGGAACGCGTGGTACGAAGGCGAGGCCAAGACCTGCACGCAGTGTGACGGCCAGCGGCTGAACCGCGTGGCCCGCGCCGTGCGCTGGCGCGACAAGTCGATTGCCGAACTGGCCTCGCTGCCGGTGTCGGACGCGCACACCTTCTTTACCGGACTGGTGGCGCGCGGCCGCGAAGGCGAAATTGCCCGCGACATCCTGGCCGAGATCCGCGGCCGCCTGAACTTCATGCAGGAAGTGGGCCTGAACTACCTGGCGCTGGACCGCGCCGCGCCCACGCTGTCCGGCGGCGAGGCGCAGCGCATCCGGCTGGCCGCGCAACTGGGCTCCAACCTGCAGGGGGTCTGCTACGTGCTGGACGAACCCACCATCGGCCTGCACCCGCGCGACAACCGCATCCTGCTGGACGCGCTGGCGCGGCTGGAAGGCAACGGCAACACGCTGGTGGTGGTCGAACACGATGACGACACCATCCGCCGCGCCTCGCACGTCATCGACATCGGGCCGGGCGCAGGCATCCGTGGCGGCCGCGTGGTGGCGCAGGGCACCGTGCAGGACGTGATTGACGCGCCTGAATCCGTGACCGGCCGCTACCTGAAGACGCCGCTGGCGCATCCGCTGCAAGGCCGCCGTCCCGTCGAGGCCGACACGCCCATGATCGAGATCCGCGGCGCACGCCTGCACAACCTGCGCAGCGTGGACGCGCGCATTCCGGTGGGCCGCCTGAGCGTGGTGACCGGGGTGTCCGGTTCCGGCAAGTCGACCTTGGCGCGCGAAGTGCTGCTGGACAACCTGACGCAGGCGGTCTCGCAAGGCAAGGCGCCGGGCTGGGCCGGCTGCGAAAGCATCAAGGGCTGGGAAGCCATCGACCGCGTGCTGGAAGTGGACCAGACACCCATCGGCAAGACGCCGCGTTCGTGCCCGGCCACCTACGTGGGCTTCTGGGACGACGTGCGCAAGCAGTTCGCCGACACCCGCGAAGCCCGCATGCGCGGCTGGACGGCGGCGCGCTTCTCGTTCAATACCGGCGACGGCCGCTGCCCGATCTGCGAAGGCCAGGGCATGCGCACCATCGAAATGAACTTCCTGCCCGACGTGAAGGTGCCGTGCGACGCCTGCAACGGCGCGCGCTTCAACAACGACACGCTCAGCGTGCAGATGCGCGGCAAGAACGCCGGCGAGCTGCTGTCCATGGAAGTGGACGACGCCATCGGCTACTTCGCCGCCCATCCCAAAATCCATCGTCCGCTGCAGCTGATGCAGGACGTGGGGCTGGGCTACCTGACGCTGGGCCAGCCGTCGCCGACGCTGTCGGGCGGCGAGGCGCAGCGCATCAAGCTGGTGACCGAGCTGTCCAAGGCCCGCCTGACCGACGGCCTGATCAAGACCGGCCGCGCCTCGCGCATCCCGCACACGCTGTACGTGCTGGACGAGCCCACGGTGGGTCTGTCGATGGCCGACGTCGAAAAGCTGATCCACGTGCTGCACCGCCTGGTCGAAGCGGGCAACACGGTGGTGGTGATNNATCGAACACAACCTGGACGTCATCGCCGAAGCCGACTGGCTGCTGGACCTGGGCCCCGAAGGCGGCACGGGCGGCGGGCAGCTGGTGGGCGAAGGCTCGCCCGAGCACGTGATGACGCTGGCCGATCATTCCCACACCGGCCGCGTCCTGACGGAGTTCCTTGCGCAACAACAGCGGTAACGCACCATGGATTGCCGTTTTGAAGACCGGCTTGCCGGTCGCGCGCTGCGCCTCGACGGGTTTTGCGACCGGATCGAGGCGCGCGCCGCGGGCGAGGGCGCCCCGGCGCTGGCCGCCAT
>NZ_DIEJ01000176.1:0-15446 GCF_002418565.1 Achromobacter sp. UBA5777
GGCCAGCGGCCATGGCGGCGGCGCCAGCCGCCCCGGCCGCCCCACCGCTGCGGCAGGAACCGGCCGCGCTGACACAGGATGGCGATCCGCCCCTGCTCCTGATCCGGGGGCAGCTCGATGCGATCACGCATGAAACGCGGCATGTACACAAAGGCCCGACCTACGGCCACTATCGTTTTTCCGTTCAGGGCCGGCAGTTCCTGATGACGGTCGATGAATCGCTGGGAAGCTGGCAGCCGTTCCTGGCGCATGACGATTTCGTCGAGATGGCCGTCAATGCCCAGCCGGCGCCGGACGAGCCGCATGCGGTCTACGCTTTGCGCAATCTTGAGGACGGGCGCACCTATATGTGTCATCTGCGATTCCGCGCCTTTCCCGGCAGGGACACGCCGGTCGGCGTCGGCATGAACCAGCGCGCGCCGTTGCTCAAGGCCATCGGCGGGTTGATGCTTGCGGTCTGGCTGTTCCTCATGGGCCTGACCTGGTTCATGGACGCCGAGGCTTTCCAGGGCGATTTGCCGGAACTCTCGTTGTTCATTCTTGGGATGTTCCTGCTGGTATGGCTGTGCTTTGCACTCCCGCTTTTATGGCTGGACATGCGGTGGCGCATGGGCAGGCCGACGCGGCGCCAGCGCATCACCGAACGCATCTACGCGCTGCTCGATCTGGGCACGCCGTTCGCGCCCATGCAACGCATCGAAGAGGTGTGAACCGACCGGCGTATCCTTGGCAGACGCCTGACTGCCGCTGGAGATCCGCATGACCACCCCCGCCCCGCGCCCCATCGCCGCCACCATCGCCGCCGTCGTGCGCGACGGCCACGTGCTGCTGGTGCGCCGCGCCAACCCGCCCGATCAGGACCGCTGGGCGTTCCCGGGCGGCAAGATCGACGCGGGCGAGCAGCTGGCTGACGCGGCCGCGCGCGAATTGCTGGAAGAGACCGGTGTGACTGCCGAGCCGCTGCATGTCTTCGACGCCGTCGACGTATTCGACCGCGAAGACACCGGCGTACTACGCCGCCACTTCATCCTGATTGCGGTGCTGTGCCGCTGGGTGTCCGGCGAACCGGTGGCGGGCGACGATGCGCGCGACGCGCGCTGGGTGTCCCTGGCCGATCTGGATGCTCACGCGCTGGCCACGAGCTTCGGCGTGGCGGAACTGGCGCACAAGGCCGCGGAGCTGATGGCGGCGCGGTAGACGTCTGACGCCCTACACCGCACGCGCCTTGATCCACAGAAACATCGGAATCCGCGACCACTGCGCAAGCTGCGCGTTGCCAGCCGTGTCGGGCTTCGGTTCGCGCAACGACACAATGGCCAGCCCCGCCGCCTCCAGCGCCGCCATGTAGTCCTGCAGCGGCATCGACCAGCCCGCAAAGTGCATGCTCAGGCCGTTGCGCGACTCCACGCCGTCGAAGCGTTCGCGGCCGTAATAGGCACCGTCCACCACGAACGGCGCATCGGGCGATGCGTCTGCAAACCTTCCGCGGTCGCGAAACGGGTGCACCAGCGACATGAACAGCGTGCCGCCCGGCGCGAGCACCCGCCGGGCTTCGCGCAGCGCGGCCGGCACGTCGTCCACGTCCATCAGCACGTTGTAGGCAATCACCAGCTCGAACGCGCCGTCGGCGAATGGCAGCTGGGCGGCAGGCGCCACCGCATAGTCATCGGCGGACTGCGCCGCGCGTGCAGCATCGGCCATCGCCGCCACCGCATCGGTGGCGGTGACGCGATACCCCAACGCGCGCGCTTCGCGGCTGATGCGCCCTTCCCCGCAGCCGATCTCCAACGCACGACGGCCGTCGCCTGCGCCCAGATAATCCACGAAGCCGTCGCGGTACGCCCAGAAGGCGTCGTGCCCTGGCGTGCCCGCCCACGCAATCCACTGATCCGCCACCGCCGCCCAATGCGCGTGGTCGGGGGTCTGCTCTGCCATGTCTCCTCCCTTGCGGCCGGCCCTGCGCCGGCGCCGGCCTACTATACCCATCCTCGGCGCCTGTCCGCGACGGTGTCAGACACCCCAATAAGTTAAGGTGTAGCCCCACACCCCCTGTCTCTTCATTCCTGGAGTACCGAATGACCGGATTGTTCATCGTGGTGGCGGCGCTGGCGTTTCTGATGCTGGCGGCGTATCGAGGTTATAGCGTCATCCTGTGCGCGCCCATCGCAGCCATGGGCGCGGTGCTTCTGACAGACGCGTCAGCGCTGGCGCCCGTGTTCTCGGGCATTTTCATGGAGCGCATGGCGGGCTTCGCCAAGCTCTATTTCCCCGTGTTCCTCTTGGGCGCCGTGTTCGGCAAGCTCATCGAACTGTCGGGCTTTTCGCGCGCCATCGTGCAGGCGGTGCTGCGTCTGATCGGCGCCGAGCGCGCCATCGTGGCCATCGTGCTGGTGTGTGCGGTGCTGACGTACGGCGGCGTATCGCTGTTTGTCGTAGTGTTCGCGGTCTACCCGTTTGCCGCCGAGATGTTCCGCCAGGGCGGCATTCCCAAGCGCCTGATGCCGGGCGCGATTGCGCTCGGCGCCTTCACCTTCACCATGACGGCGCTGCCCGGCACGCCGCAGATCCAGAACATCATCCCCACCACGTTCTTCGAGACCACGACCTGGGCCGCGCCCTGGCTCGGTCTCATCGGCGCTGCGTTCACGCTGACCGCCGGCATCGCCTACCTGGAATGGCGACGAAAGCGCGCCGCCGCGGCTGGCGAGACCTACGGCACGGACCTGCGCAACGAGCCCGCTGCGCCCACCGGCGAACGCAATCATCATCCGCTGATCGCGCTGCTGCCGCTGGTGGTGGTGGGGGTCATGAACTTTCTGCTGACGCGCTGGATCCCGGGCTGGTATCCGGCCGGTTCCGAAGTCGACCTGCCCGGCCTGGCCAAGCCCCTGCCCGTCAACGCCGAGGAGCAGGTGGCGCTGTGGGCCGTGATGGGCGCGCTGATCGCGGGCATCGTCACCATCCTGCTGTTCTCGTTCCGCGCCATCAAGTCGCATTTTGCCGAAGGCAGCAAGAGCGCCGTGTCGGGCGCGCTGCTGGCGTCGATGAACACCGCAGCCGAATACGGGTTTGGCGGCGTCATTGCCGCGCTGCCGGGATTTCTGCTGGTCGCGCAGGCCTTGAAAGCCATTCCCGATCCGCTGGTGGGCGAAGCGGTCGCGGTGACGACGCTGGCCGGCATCACGGGCTCGGCCTCGGGCGGCATGAGCATCGCGCTAGCCGCGATGTCCCAGACCTTCATCGACGGCGCGCTGGCAGCGGGCATCCCCATGGAAGTGCTGCACCGGGTCGCCGCAATGGCGAGCGGCGGCATGGACACGCTGCCGCACAACGGCGCGGTCATCACGCTGCTGGCGGTCACGGGTCTCACGCACCGCCAATCCTACGGCGACATCTTCGCCATCACGCTGATATCGACGCTGTCGGTATTCCTGGTGATCGGCGTCTTCTACCTGACCGGCATCGTCTGATCGAAGGCGGCGGCGAACACGCCCGCCAGCCACTGCGTGAACACCCGCACCCGCGCCGGCACCTGCCGGTTCTGCGGCGTCAGCACGGAAACCGGCATGGGCGCGGGCGGCGCGTGGGGCAGCACGATCTTCAGGTGCCCCGCCGCCAGTTCACGCTCGACGCGGTAGCGCGGCACCTGCACCAGCCCCAGACCGGCCAGCGCCGCACTGGTATAGAGTTCGGCCCCGCTCACGCTGACGACGGCACGCGGGCGCATCTGCACGATGCGCCCGTCCACCATGAAATCCAGCGGCACGGCGCGGCCCGTCACGCTGGACACGTAATCTACGGCGATGTGCCGTTCCAGCGCCTGCACGCAGTCCGGCACGCCGTGGCGCGACAGATAGGCCGGGCTGGCGACCGTCACCTGCGGCATCTGGGCGATCACTCGTCCGACCAGCGTGGAGTCCTGCGGGACGCCCGCGCGCAGCACGCAGTCGACGCCTTCGCGCACCAGGTCCACCAGCCGGTCGTCCTCGCCTAGATGCAGGGCGATGTCTGGATAGCGCTGCAGAAATTCCGGCAGGCCGGGCATCACGAAGAACCGGGCAAGCGTGCCCTGCGCGTTCACCCGCAACAGCCCCTTGGGCGCGGTATCCAGGAAAGCGCCGTCGGCCTCTTCCAGATCGGCCAACAAGCGCACGCACCGCTGGTAATGAGCCTCGCCGTCATGCGTCAGCCGGACCTGCCGCGTGGTGCGGTCAAGCAGCCGTGCGCCTAATCGGGCCTCCATGCGCTTGATCAGGTTGGTGACCGTGGCGCGCGGAATGCGCAGGTCGTCCGACGCCTTGGTGAAACTGCCTCGTTCGGCGATGCGCACGAATACCTGCATTTCCTGGAAACGATCCATGCCCCTGCCCCGCCTATTGTTAAAGCAAATGAAATTATCTTAGCAAAGCAGGCGTAATTATCTTTGGATCGGAATAGTCGATCATACGTCTCACCAACCCATCCAAGGAGCAAACCATGAATGACCAAGCTTCCCAGCGCGTTGCCCTCGTCACTGGCGGATCGCGCGGCATCGGCGCCGCCATCGTGCGCCGTCTCGCGGAAGACGGCTTTGCCGTCGCCATCAATTACGCCTCGAGCGCGGCAGAAGCCGACGCCCTGGCCGGCGAAGTCCGCCAGGGCGGCGGACGCGCCTTGGCCGTGCGCGCCGATGTTGCCAAGCCCGATGACGTGCGCGCGATGTTCGACGCCGTCCAGGCCGAATTCGGCCGGATCGACGTGCTGGTCAACAGCGCGGGCGTGCTGCAGGTGCAGCCGCTGGCGGACACCAGCGACGACCTGTACGACCGGACGTTCGACATCAACACCCGCGGCACCTTCAACACGCTGCGCGAAGCTGCCGCACGTCTGGCCGACGGCGGCAGCATCGTCAACGTGTCCAGCACCACCGTCGCGCTCAACCTGCCCGGCTATTCGGTCTACATCGCCAGCAAGGCCGCCGTCGAAAGCCTGACGCAGGTCTTCGCCAAGGAACTGCGCGGACGCCAGATCAGGGTGAACGCCGTCGCCCCGGGCCCTGTCGCCACCGAGCTGTTCTTCAAGGGCAAGAGTCCCGAACTGATCGAGCACTATGCCAAGATGCCGCCGCTGGAACGCCTGGGCCAACCGGATGACATCGCGGGCATCGTCTCGTTCCTGGCAGGATCCGACAGCGGATGGGTAAACGGGCAGATCGTGCGCGCCAATGGCGGCGTGGCCTGAGCGCCCGCCTACTTCGGCATCGCGTAGCCCTGCGCCCGCAGGAACTCTGCCACCACCGGCTGCCACTTCTGCGGCGAGCGCGGAAACAGCAGATGGCCGTTGTTGCCATCGGGTCCCATCGGCACAAAAGTCGCGTGACCGCCCGCCGTGTTGTAGGCGTCCACCCAGCGCTTGGGCCAGTCGGGCCCCCAGAAGAGATCGTTCTCCGAATAGATCCAAAGCGTGGGCAGGCGCGTCGTCTGCCCATAAGACGCAAACGTCTGCTGCAGCCGGTCTGGCCCGCACGGGTTGCCCGGAGACTTCGCGTCCCCGCCCGCGCCGCCAGAAAAATTGATGGCCGTCCTGACCCCGGGCGGATTCTGCGCAGCCAGCGCGATGACGGTGCCGCCGCCGATCGACTGTCCAACCAGCACGACGTTGGAAGCGTCCACGTCGGGGCGCTGCTGGAGCGCCTTCACGACCTGTCCGATCTGGCTTGCGGCCCGATTGAACATCGGTGTGAACTGGCGATCGCCGCAAGGACCGCTGTCCTCCAGATCGGGGCCGGCCGTTTCTCCATAGCCCAGCCGCAGCGGCACCGCCACGACGAAGCCGGCATCAGTGAAGTACCTGACCGCCTGCGGATACTGGGTGCGGCTCATCTTGGCCCGTTCCTCGGCGGTTGCGCCCCGACCG
Organism: Achromobacter sp. UBA5777; assembly: GCF_002418565.1. Taxonomy (NCBI): domain Bacteria; kingdom Pseudomonadati; phylum Pseudomonadota; class Betaproteobacteria; order Burkholderiales; family Alcaligenaceae; genus Achromobacter; species Achromobacter sp. UBA5777. Next base: position 5,896 of record NZ_DIEJ01000176.1, read on the forward strand.
TGGTTGATGATCAGGAGGGGGTGTTTGCCCGGCGCTGCGGGCGCATACACGGTCACGACCAGCGCTCCCACAACAACGCCGGTGTCCGTCTGCACCGAGACGGGCACCCGTTCCACGGTTTCCTTGCTATTGCGGCCGGGTGTGGAAGACGCGCAGGCCGCGACCAGTCCGGCCAGGCAAACGAGCGAGATGCGTTCAAGAACGTTCATGTTGCTCCCCCTTCGGGTTAGGCCACGGTTGAGGTGCGAGCCACAGTACGCCCACCAAATCGCCTCCGCCAGTCGCACGCGCAGGGGTGCACACGCACGGCTTTCGGCGCGGCCCGGCGTTGGCGCGATGGCCCACCCTCATCCCTACGCATGAACGCGGTCACGTGGACAGACGCGCATGCCGCGGCTTGGAATGCCGCATATTTGCTGACGTCCTCATCCGAATTACCCATGCGCGCCTCGCCCGATGGGCCGAGGCGATTTCGGCGGTTTTCAAATTTTCAGTTCGCGCGCTCCGGACTTTGATTTACGGAAAAGTCTGGCCAGTTGGACGAGGTTTGCATGAGACGGAGTCCGTAAGCCGTGGTTTAGCCTGACCCGGCAGTACTCCGACTCACCTTGATCGATTGGACGAAAGCAATGAATCAACTCATTCATCCGGACTGCCACCCCTTTACCGCCGCAGGCAATCTGAAGCAGATCTCCGCGTATTACGAGGAAGGTCGCCGTGTCATGTGGATGATGCTGCGCGCGCAACCGCGCCCGTGCTTTAACCATGAACTCATCGACGAGATCATGACCCTGGCGCGTGCCGCCAAGGACTCCGGCCTGCCCATCGACTTCTGGGTCACGGGCTCGCTGGTGCCGCAGATCTACAACGTCGGCGGCGACCTGAACTTTTTTGCCGAGGCCATCCGCACCGGCAAGCGCGAGGCGCTGCGGGCCTATGCCCGTGCATGCGTCGATTGCGTGCACGCCGCCACGCGCGGTTTCGACACCGGCGCCATCTCGCTGGCCATGATCGAAGGCACCGCGCTGGGCGGCGGCTTCGAGGCCGCGCTGGCCCACCACTTCGTGCTCGCGCAAAACAATGCGCGCATGGGCTTCCCTGAAATGGCGTTCAATCTCTTCCCCGGCATGGGCGGCTATTCGCTGGTCGCCCGCCGCTCGGGCATGAAGCTGGCCGAGGAGCTGATCAGCACCGGCGAATCGCACACGGCCGAGTGGTACCACGGCCGCGGCCTGGTGGACGTGCTGTTCGAGCCGGGCGAGGCCTTCAAGGCCACGCGCACCTTCATCGACGTGATGCGGCCCAAGCTCAATGGCATGCGCGCCATGCTGCGCGCGCGCCAGCGCGTGCTGGCTCTGCCGCGCGCCGAGCTGATGGACATTACCGAGGATTGGGTCGAAGCCGCCTTCTCCATCGATCCGAAGGACCGCGCCTACATGGAGCGGCTGGTGATGGCGCAGAACCGCCGCACGGCGAGCAATTCGGAGGCCACCGAAGTGGCCACCATGCACTGATCCGGCGGCGCGCCGCCGGTTGCGTCATGCAATGAGATGCAGCCGGCGGCGCTGCGCCAGCCAGGCGGTGAGCTCCGCCGCGGGCATGGGCTTGGCGTACAGGTAGCCCTGCTTGGCGTCCACGCCCAGGGTGTCCAGGAAGACGGTTTCTTCCTGGGTTTCCACGCCCTCGGCAATGACCTGGAGTTCGAGCGTGCGCGCCACGGCAACGATGGCGCGCGCGAGCGCCTGCGACACCGGATTCTCGTTGACGCCACGCACAAAGCTGGCGTCAAGCTTGATCGCGTCCAGCGGAATCCGCGCCAGTTGCGACAGTGACGAATAACCCGTGCCGAAATCGTCCAGGTGCACACGCGCCCCCAGTTGCCGGAACTGCTTGATGAGTTCGATGGCGGCGTCTTCATCGTCGATCAGGCAGCTTTCCGTGAGCTCGATGTCGACCAGGCAGGGGTTGAGATTTGCGTCGTTGATGGCGCGCATGAATTCGCTGACGACGCCCTTGTCGTCCAGCTGGCGGGCCGACATGTTGATGGCGATGCGAAGGTTCAGGCCCTCGCGCTTCCAGGCCGCCGCCTGCCGGGCCGCTTCGCGCATCACCCAGACACCCAGCGGCGAGATGAGGCCCGACTCCTCGGCGTAAGGGATGAAAGTGTCGGGACCCACCATGCCGCGTTCCGGCGAACGCCAGCGCACCAGCGCTTCCACGCCGTCGACCTCGCCCGTGCGGCCGACCAGCTTGGGCTGGTAGTACAGCATCAGGTGGTTCTCGGCCAGCGCCTTGCGAAGGTTCGTATCCAGCCACACATAGTCCGCGTTGCGGCGGTCCATGTCGGGCTGGAACACGCGATACGTATGGCGGCCCGCTTCCTTGGCCACGTACATGGCGATATCCGCGCTGCGCACCACGCTGTCCAGGTCGGCGCCGTGATCGGGGTACATTGCGATGCCGATGGAGCAACTGGTGTAGACCTCGATGAGGCCCTGGCGGAACGGTTCGCGCAGCCGCTCGATGATGCGCTGCGCGGTGGCCTCCAGTTGCCAGGCCTGCGCCTCTTCCTGCAGGACGATGAACTCGTCGCCGCCCAGGCGGGCCAGCGTCTGGCCATCGGACAGGCAGTTCGAGATGGCGACCGACACCGCTTTCAGCAGCCGGTCGCCGAAGCCGTGGCCGTAGTGATCGTTGATGCGCTTGAAGTTGTCCAGGTCCAGGAACAACACGCCGCCTCGCCCTTCGCGGCCCGCCGCCAGCGCCGCCTTCAGGCGCGACGTGATTGCGTGGCGGTTGGGCAGGTTGGTCAGCATGTCGGTGTTGGCCAGCACCCGCAGGCGCTCCTGCGCCTGGCGCTCTTCGGTGATGTCGGTGCCCGAGCAGATCAGGTAGACCCGCTTCTCGCCGCTGCCGCTGGTGACGAACTTGTTGCGGAACAGGAAAAGGCGCGGCCCCTTGACCGTGTTGATCGTGCGCTCGACCTCGTACGACTGGCCACGCTTGTAGAACTCGGCGATATTGCGGCGCGAGGCAATGGCCTCCTCGCGCGTCATGAACATGTCGAAGACGCTGCGGCCCACGATGTCCTGTTCGCGCTTGCCGGTGTATTCCTCGCTGAGCTTGTTGAAGCGCTGCACGCGGCCGTTCTGGTCGACGATCACGATGACCGAATTGGCTTCGGACACTACCGTTTCGGCGAACGACAGACCTTCGACGAGGTCCTTGGCGACGGATTCGGTATCGGTGTGGGCCGATGCGGTGCCGGCCCATTCGTTGGGATTGATCTTGCGGCCAACCAGATGCAGGTGCAGCAGATCGCCATACAGCATGATGTCGATCCGCACGCTGGACGTGATGCCCGTCAGGCCGCGCACGGCCTCGGCCTGATCCGGGCGCAAGCCCATGGCGATATTGGTTGCGCCCTTGACTGCGGCGAGTTCAATCGCATCGCTATCGGCGGACAACCGCCAATATGGGCTATGCGTACCGAAATGCGTGTGCAGGATCGACTTTTCGTCCTGGTTCTCAGTCATTGGTATCCCCCCGCCGTCCTAAGGCCCGCGGAACACATTACGGGCTACTGAATTTGGGGTCAACCACCTTGTCGGGCCCCAAAACCGCTTTATTTCGGTTTATTGCATAGCCGTTCGCAGCGCCAGTGCAATTCTCTGAAATACAGCGTCTTTCCCAGCGCAGCGCACAACGCGGCGGAAGCGATTATTTCGCTTCCTTTCAGAAGTCGCAAAAATGAGAACGCCGGAAATCCGTGGCGAATTTCCGGCGTGGGGAGCAATGAGGCGCGGCGCGCCGTCAGAAGCGGCTTACTCGCCCTTCACGCCGGCCTCGTCGATCACCTTGGTCCAGCGCGCGACTTCAGCGGACACGCGCGCGCTGGCGTCAGCAGGCGATGTCCACGTCGCGATCGCGCCCTGGTTCAAGAGCGACGCCTTGACCTCAGGCTTGGCCAGAATCTTCTTGAGCTCGGCATTCAGGCGGTCGATGACCGGCGCAGGCGTATTGGCCGGCGCGACGATGCCGAACATCGAGCTGACCTCGAAGTCCTTCAGGCCGGCTTCGGCGGCGGTGGGCACGTCGGGCAGCGCATCGACGCGTTGCGGCGAGGTCACCGCCAGCGCGCGCAGCTTGCCCGCCTTGATGTTGCCCTGCGCGGCAGGCACCGTCTCGATCATGCTGAGCACCTGGCCGCCCATCAGGTCGGTCATGGCCGGGCCGCTGCCCTTGTAGGGCACGTGCAGGATATCGGCGCCCGCGGTGCGCTTGAACATTTCGCCGGCCAGATGCTGGGGCGAGCCATTGCCGGCGGACGCCATGGTCATGTAGCCAGGCTTGGATTTGGCCAGCGCGATGAACTCGGGCAGCGTCTTGGCCGGCACCGACGGGTTCACGACGAACACCAGGGGCACCGTGCCCACGATGGCGACCGGCGCGAAGCTCTTTTCCACGTCGTAGGTGACGCGGCCGCGATAGAGCGCGGCATTGATGGAGTGGCTGGTCAGCGCGCCCATGAGCAGCGTGTAGCCGTCGGGCTGCGCCTTGGCCACCTGGTCCGCGCCGATGTTGCCGGCTGCGCCCGCGCGGTTTTCCACCACCACGGTCTGGCCCAGCGCGCCCGTCAGTTCCTGCGCGAGGACGCGGCCGATCACGTCGGTGGCGCCGCCGGGCGGGTAAGGCACGATCATGCGGATCGGCTTGTCGGGATAGGCGTCGGCCGAGAACGCCGGGGCAGAAACACCGGCGCACAGGGCCAGCAGGGAAAACAGCACGGCGCGGCGTGGCCGCAGACGCAGGTCTGACATGTGGTCTCTCCAGCCGGGATGGGTATAGGAATGAACGGACGCCCGGTTCGTCAACGGCGCCAGTGTAGGGGTCAGCCCTTGATTGAAGAATCGGTATTTTTCTATCGACTGATCTTCAGAACAGATCAATGGAACTCCCGGCATAAACCGCTTGCAGGGCCGCCAACGGGCTGGATATGATGTCGCCGCAGGATTATCAATAATATTATCGGGACTGAAAATGACGGACGACACCAAGGGCGGCAAGCCCGGCAAGGGCCCTTTTGACAGCGACAGCGCCACCGCGCGCGGCGTCGCCCGCGGGCTGACCAACTACGGCGACATCGGCTTTTCGCTGTTCCTGCGCAAAGCCTTCATCAAGGGCGCCGGCCTGTCGGACGATGCCCTGGCGCGTCCCATCATCGGTATCGTCAACACCGGCAGCAGCTACAACCCCTGCCACGGCAACGCGCCGCAGCTCATCGAGGCCGTCAAGCGCGGCGTCATGCTGGCCGGCGGCCTGCCCATGGACTTCCCCACCATCTCGGTGCACGAGAGCTTCTCGCAACCCACCAGCATGTACCTGCGCAACCTCATGTCCATGGACACCGAGGAAATGATCCGCGCGCAGCCCATGGACGCCGTCGTGCTGATCGGCGGCTGCGACAAGACCGTGCCCGCGCAGCTGATGGGCGCCGCCTCGGCCGGCGTGCCTGCCATCCAGCTGGTCACCGGCTCGATGCTGACCGGCTCGCACCGCGGCGAACGCGTGGGCGCCTGCACCGACTGCCGCCGCTACTGGGGCCGCTACCGCGCCGAAGAGATCGACGCCGTCGAGATCGCCGACGTGAACAACCAGTTGGTTGCCAGTGTCGGCACCTGTTCCGTCATGGGCACGGCCAGCACCATGGCCTGCATCACCGAGGCGCTGGGCATGATGGTGTCGGGCGGCGCGTCCGCCCCGGCCGTCACTGCCGACCGCGTCCGCGTGGCCGAACACACCGGCGCCACCGCCGTCGCCATGGCGGCCTCGCGCCTGACCCCGGACCGCATCCTGAACGGCAAGTCCATCGAAAACGCGCTGCGCGTGCTGCTCGCCATCGGCGGGGCGACCAACGGCATCGTCCACCTGACCGCCATCGCGGGCCGCCTGGGCATCGACATCGACCTGGCCGGCCTGGACCGCATCAGCCGCGAGACGCCCGTGCTGGTCGACCTGAAGCCGTCGGGCCAGCACTATATGGAAGACTTCCACGATGCGGGCGGCATGCCGGCGCTGCTGCGCGAGCTGCGTCCGTTCCTGCATCTGGACGTCCTCACCGTGTCCGGCCGCACGCTTGGCGAAGAACTGGACGACGCCCCGCCGCCCTTCAAGCAGGACGTCATCCGCACGGCCGCCGCCCCCATCTATCCGGTGGGCGGCCTGGCCGTGCTGCGCGGCAACCTCGCGCCCGGCGGCGCCATCATCAAGCAATCGGCCGCCAACCCCAAGCTGATGGAGCACGAAGGCCGCGCCGTCGTGTTCGAGGACGCCGAAGACATGGCGCGTCGCATCGACGACGACGCGCTGGACGTAACCGCCGACGACATCCTGGTGCTCAAGCGCATCGGCCCCACCGGCGCGCCCGGCATGCCCGAAGCCGGCTACATGCCCATTCCCAAGAAACTGGCGCGCGCGGGCGTCAAGGACATGGTCCGGATCTCGGACGGCCGCATGAGCGGCACCGCGGCCGGCACCATCGTGCTGCACGTCACGCCTGAATCCGCCATCGGCGGTCCGCTGGCCTATGTGCAGAACGGTGACCGCATCCGCCTGTCGGTGGCCCGGCGCGAGATCGCGCTGCTCGTCGATGACGCCGAGCTGGCGCGCCGCACCGCCGCCAATCCCATCACGCGCCCCACCGCCGACCGCGGCTACCGCAAGCTGTTCCTGCAGTCCGTGACGCAGGCCGATCAGGGCGTCGACTTCGACTTCCTGCGCGCCGGTGTCACGAACGACACGGTCCCCAAGAAGTAACCCCGCCCTTTTGCCATGAACGCCATCACGCCCGCCGCCTTGCAGGAACCCGCCCCCGACGCCGTCCAGGCAGCGGTGGCCACGCTGGAAGAAGACATCGTCTTCGGCCGGCTGCATCCGCGCGAACGCCTGACCGAGGACGAGCTGATGGCGCGCTTCGGCATGAAACGGCACGCGGTGCGCCAGGTGCTGGTCGACCTGGAACTGCTGGGCGTGGTCGAGAAAAAGCGCAACATCGGCGCGGTGGTGCGCGCGTTTTCCGTGCGCGAGGTGATGGAGCTGTATGCCTTGCGTGAAGTCCTGGAAGTGCACGCCGCCCGCCAGATGCCGCTGCCCGTGTCCGAGGCGCGGCTGACCGCGCTGGTGACGGTGCAGCGCGAACACGATGCCGCCGTCGCCGCGGGTGACGCCCGCCGCGTGTTCCGCAGCAACCAGCGCTTTCATCGGGAATTCGTGGGGCTCCTGGACAACGCGGTGCTGGGACAGGCCATCGAGGAATACGCGCGTCGCACCCACCCGATCCGCTTCGGCTCGCTGGTGACGGCCGGGCACCGCGAACGCGCGCGCCAGGAACACTGGACGATGATCCAGGCGCTGCGCGACGGAGACCGCGACGCGCTGATGGCGGTGTGCCGTGATCACCTGATTCCGTCGCGTGATGCCTATCTGGCGTCGCAACAGGCGTATGCGCAGACGCAGGGCGCCTATCTGGCGCCTTCCGCGCCGGTCTGACCGTTCGCGCTTAGCGGCTCTCCGTCCGAACGCTCACATCCAACCGCCCCGGCTCGCCACTTACGTCTGACGTTTCCGGGCAACGCCCGACCATGCGCGCTCGGCAACAATTTGACAAGCCGTGCCTGGAATCGGTAATAATAACAATTACTATTTCCAGAAATTCGCATGTGCAGTTGTCCCGCCTCCCACTGCGAGGCGCCGGCGGCTAGACCAAAAGGTTGGATCTTGAGTACGCCGGGATGCGCCTTCCCCTCCTCCATCGCAACACTCTATAGCGATCATCACTCCTGGCTCAGGGGCTGGTTGCGACGCCGCCTGGGCAACGCAGATCAGGCCGAAGACCTGGCGCACGACACCTTCATCCGCCTCCTGAGCAGCGAACGCATTCCCGCCACGCTCACGGAACCGCGCGCGTTTCTGACCACCGTGGCGCAGCATCTGGTGTCCAACCACTGGCGCCGCGAGAAGCTGGAGCGCGCGTACCTGGACGCGCTGGCCCAGGCGCCGCAAGCCGTGCACTGGTCGCCCGAAGACCGCGCCATCGTGCTCGAAACCTTGCTGGAGCTGGACCGCCTGCTGGACGGCCTGCCCGCCCTCGTGCGGCAGGCCTTTTTGTTGTCGCAGCTTGAAGGTCACACCCACGCCCAAGTGGCCGACGCGTTGGGCATCTCGATCCCCACCGTCAAGCGCTACCTCGTCAAGGCCTTGCAGCGCTGCTGCTTTGCCGATCTTTCCTTCACGGGATGAGCCGGCGCATGTCCGCCTCGTCCTGGTACGGAAACACGCGCGACGCCGCCACCCTGCCGCCCGCCGTCGCGCAGCGCGCGCTGGAATGGCTGGTGGAACTGCAAGACGAACCCGTCGCGCCGGAAACGGTGCGCGAATGGGCCTCCTGGCGCGCTGCGCACCCGGACCACGAGCGCGCGTGGCTGCGCATTGAATCCGTGCAAGGCACACTGCGGCCGCTGGCCGGCCCCGCCAACGCGGCCATCGCGAAGGCAGCGCTGGCCGCACCTGCTTCCGCCCAGCGCCGCCGCGCCTTGAAAACCATGAGCGCGCTGGCCATCGCGAGCGGCGCGGCGTGGGGCGTGGGGCAGATCACGCCGTGGCGCACCTGGACGTCGGACCATCGCACCGCCATCGGCGAACGCCGCACCGTCACGCTGCCGGACGGCACCCGCCTGGTATTGAACACGGACAGCGCCATCAACGTGCGCTACACCACCGACCGCCGGCGCGTGATGCTCATCGCGGGCGAGATCCTGATCGCGACCGCCCACGAATCGGGCACGCTGAACCGGCCGTTCTGCGTTGAAACCGCCCACGGCACCGCGCGCGCGCTCGGCACCGAATACGCCGTGCGGCTGCTGGATGGATCGACGGAAGTCAGCGTTTTCCAGGGCGCGGTCCAGATCCGCCCGCGCGACGATGCCGAGCACGGCTTGACGTTGCAGGCGGGATTGCGCGCCAACTACTCCGCGCGGGGCATCGCGCAGCCCGCCACCGCCGAGGAAAACCAGATCGCCTGGAAGGACGGCTTCATCGTGGCCCGCGGCATGCGCCTGGCCGACTTCGTCGCCGAGCTGGGCCGCTATAGCCGCGACACGATCAGCTGTGACCCCGCCGTCTCGGACCTGCGGCTGTCCGGCTCGTTTCCTGTCAGCAACGTGGACAAGGTGCTGGCCGCGCTCAGCGCCACGCTGGATATCCGCGTCGAAACCGAGACTCGGCTCTGGCGCGGACGCCGGCTGCACCTCGTCGCCGGCCCCGGCCCGGCACGTTCCGCACCGCCGTTACAAAATAGTTGATCCGTTTTGCGATCTGGCGGGTCAAGGCAGGTGAGCACACTGCAACCTCACCTCTCTGAAAGGCCAGTTCATGAATCACGTCCGGGCGCCCAAGCGCCAGTCCTCCCGTTTCCTGCGACGCGCGGCCACGGCGCGCCTGGCGGGCCGCATCGCCACCGCCACGCTGCTCGCGGCGCCCGCGCTGGCCATCCC
>NZ_DIEJ01000281.1:0-70668 GCF_002418565.1 Achromobacter sp. UBA5777
TGGTCGAAGATCGCTGGCCGCGGCCGGCCGCGCCGCTGCCATTCCAGATGGGGCTGCCCGCGCTAGACGCCTTTCCGCGCAAGATCTGGGCGCGGCTGGGCGCGCGGCATCTGCGCAGCATGCAGCCGCCCGACCTCGGCTACCCGGATCCCGCCGGCTTGCCTGGGCTGCGGACCGCCACGGCGGCTTACCTGCAGGTCGCGCGCGGCATCCAGTGCACGCCGCGCCAGGTGTTCATCACGTCGGGCTACAACAACACCATGCAGCTCATCATGCAGGCGCTCTTCAAGCCCGGCGATTCGGTCTGGGTGGAAGACCCCGGCTATCCGCCCACGCGGGTGCTGCTGGCGCAGGCCGGGATGCAGGCCGTGCCCGTGCGTGTGGACGCGGAAGGTTTGGTGGTGGAGGCGGGCATCGCGCAGGAGCCGCGGGCCCGGGCGGCCGTCGTGACGCCCGCGCATCAAAGTCCGCTGAGCCTGTCGCTGTCGCTGCCCCGGCGCCAGGCCTTGCTGGACTGGGCCGAACGCAATAGCGCGTGGATCGTGGAAGACGACTACGACGGCGAGTACCGCTACGTCGGCCGCCCGCTGCCCGCGCTGAAAAGTCTGGATCGGCAGGGCCGGGTGCTGTATTCGGGCACCTTCAGCAAGGTGCTGTTCCCGGGCATGCGGCTTGCCTATCTGGTTGTGCCCGATGAGCAGGTCCCGCGTTTCGAGCGCCTGTGCATGCTGCTGGCGGGCGGCGCGCCGGCATTGACGCAGGCGGTGTTGACGTCGTTCATCAACGAAGGCCATTTCGCGCGCCATATCCAGCGCATGCGCCGCCTGTACAGCGAACGGCGCCACGCCACGGCGGCAGCGTTGTCCGATGTGATGGGTTCCCGCTTGCGCATCGATTTGCAGCCGGGCGGCATGCACCTGGTGGCGCGCCTGGAAGGCCACCAGACCGATCGCGAGCTGGCGTCGCGCATGCTGCAGCACGGCCTGTATGCGCAAGCCTTGTCGCACTGGTCGGCGGCGCCCGATGCGCGCTCCGGCCTGCTCATGAGCTTCACCAACATCGTGTCGGCCGAGCAGGCGGAGCAACTGGCCCGCCGGATCCTGCAGCTCATGTGAACCGCAGACGCAAAACGCCGTTCAGTTCAGGCCGGCCTTATCCAGGCCATAAGCCTTGTCGGCAGATCCCGGCACCGTGCGGAAGGCAACATTAAGGCGGTTCCAGCCATTGATGCTGACCACCAGGAACGTCAGGTCCGACAGCTCGCTTTCCGAGAACTGCGCGCGCACCGATTCGTAGATGTCGTCCGGCACGCCATGCGGGGGCAGGGTGGTCAGGGCCTCGGTCCATGCCAGCGCAGCGCGTTCACGCGGCGAGAAAAGCGGCGATTCGCGCCAGATGGCGACGTGGTGCAGGCGCAGCGCGCGCTCGCCCTTGATCGTGGCTTCCTTCACATGCATATCCAGGCAGAATCCGCAGCCGTTGATCTGCGAGGCGCGGATATCGACCAGGTATCCCAGCTCCTGGACGATGGCCGTCTTCTTGAGCGCCATGCTGACGTCCAGGTATTTCTTGGACAGGACTTCGGACATCTGGAAGTAATTCAAACGTTGGCTCATGGACATACCTTTCTGATGCGATGGGGTTTGGGAGGTGACCGCTCCATGATGCGGCCGATTGGCCTACCGCTGAAGTGCCATGAATCCGCTTTTGGTATGGGCCATGATCCGCCGTGAGCAAGGTCCGGCAAGCGCCAATTCCTGACATTTATCCGATTGAATCCCGGCCGTGGCCCGGCTATAAGTTTGGAACTGGGGCCCGAAAGACATCGCCGCCCCGACCCCCAAGAAGCCCGAGCCGATGCCGCACCCATCCCCCCATGACGAACATGTCGACAGCAAGCCGGCCACCGGCGCGCGCGCCCAGACAGCCCGCGGATCCTGCCTTGAAGTGTTTCTGGTGTTCCTACGTCTGGGCTTGACGTCCTTTGGCGGTCCGGTCGCGCACCTGGGCTATTTCCGCACTGAGTTCGTCGACCGGCGACGCTGGCTCGACGACTACGCGTTTTCCGATCTGGTCGCGTTGTGCCAGTTTCTACCGGGTCCCGCCAGCAGCCAGGTCGGCATGGCGATCGGCCTGCGCCGGGCCGGCTGGGCCGGCATGCTGGCCGCGTGGATCGCATTCACGCTGCCGTCGGCGCTCGCGCTGATCGGCTTTGCCATGGGACTCGCCCACTATGGCTGGCTGTCCGAATCGGCCGCCATCCATGGCTTGAAGGTGGCGGCGGTCGCTATCGTGGCGCAGGCGGTCTGGGGCATGGGCAGATCGCTCTGTCCGGACAGGCCGCGCGCCGCGCTGGCTGTCGCCGCCGCATTGCTCACCGTGGTGCTGCCCACGGCGCTGGCCCAGATCGGGGCCGTCGTACTCGGCGCGGTGATAGGCGCTGCCTTCCTGCAATTGCCGCCCCGGCCCGTCCTGTCCAATGCATCGTCGGGCGTGCCGCGCGTGGCGGGTCTGGTGTCGCTGGGCCTGTTCGCCGCGTTGATGGCGGGGTTGCCATTGTGGGCGTTGCTGTCGGACGGGGCGCTGGCCAGCCAGATCGCCGGCTTCTACCGCGCCGGCGCCCTGGTCTTCGGCGGCGGGCACGTGGTGCTGCCGCTGCTCGAAACCGCGTCCGTCTCGTCCGGAATGGTCTCCAACGCGGAATTCCTGGCCGGATACGGCGCGGCGCAGGCCATGCCCGGCCCGTTGTTCACCTTCGCGGCGTTCCTGGGCGCCATGTCGTCCGGCCCCCTGTCCGGCTGGGCAGGCGGACTGACCCTGCTGTGCGTCATCTTCGTGCCCGGGGCCTTGTTGCTTGTGGCGGCACTCCCATTCTGGGATACGCTGCGCCGCCGGCCCGGCGTGCGCAACATGGTGGCCGGCGTGAATGCCAGCGTCGTCGGCATCCTGCTCGGCGCGCTGTACGACCCCGTCTGGACAAGCGCGATTCTCGGCAAGGCCGACTTCGGTCTGGCGTTGCTGCTGTTTGCGCTGCTGGTCTACGCCCGCTGGTCGCCGGTGTGGGTGGTGCTGCTGGCCGCCGTCAGCGGCTGGTCGCTGGGCTGGCTGGTCTAGCCATTGCGCACATCAAGCCGCCGGCCCAGGGCCGGCGACAACAGCAGCAATGGCGCCACAATCACCGCGCCAATCAAGGCCATGGCCGCCTGCGGCGCCATCCCGCTATCGAGCAAGACGGTCGCGATCACGGCCGACCCGCTCATCTGGAACAGCCCGTAGACCGCTGCAGCGGTGCCCGCCCGGTCCGCGAACGGTTCCAGCGCCAGACTCAACCCAGATCCCAACGCTAGCGAGAACCCCACAGTCAGCACCGCTACCGGGAGCATGAAGATCCAGGCGGAAAGCGGCGCCCACAGCCATGCCCCCAGATGCAGCGCCGACGCCAGCAGCAGTGCCGCCATGCCGACGCGCACCATGGTGTAGCGACCATACCGGGCGATGAACGCAGGCGCCAGGAAGAACGCGGCGATGTTGATGGCCGCATTGCCACCGAACCACGCCGAAAATCCCAGCTCTGAATAGCCGAGTTGCTGCACCAGCACGACCGGCGCGGCCGACACGAACACCAGGATCATGGCCATGCCCGCCATGCCGAAGCACGCGAAGTACAGGAACCTGCCGCTGGCAACGATGGGCGCATAGCGGGGCAGGCTGTACAGCGCGCCCGGGCGGTGGGCCGGCTTGGCCCGCGTCTCCTCGAAGCGCAGCGCAAGCAGCGCCGCCAACGCCAGCGCAAACACCGCCATGAACACGAACGTGCTGCGCCAGCCCGCATGGAGCGCCAGCATGCCGCCCACCATGGGCGCCAGGGCGGGCACCGTACACAGCGCGCCGTTCAGATAGCTATAGACGCGCGCGCCGACGGCCGGACTGAAGCAATCGCGGACGGCGGCAAACGCCACCAGCGACGCGGAACACGCGCCCAGTCCCTGCACAATGCGCGCGGCGTAGAACACTTCAAGCGAAGTCGCCGCGGCACCCAACGCGGAGCCCGCCAGATACGCCAGCGCGCCGCACAGCGCCACGGGCCGCCGGCCATACCGGTCGGCAAGCGGTCCGATCACGACCTGACCCAGACCGACCGCGAAGATGAACAGGGTGATGCTGGCCTGCAGCGCGCCGATGGACTCGTCAAACGCGTGCGCCATGGCGGGCAGGGAGGGCAGGTAGATGTCGATGGCCATCGGCGTAAGCGTGACCAGTCCCATCAAAAGACCGATCAGCCAGCGCTGGCCTCGGGGCGTCAAGGCAGACTTCATTGCAGGCTCTGGGCCCATTGCAGACCCGGGAAAACCCGACATTATCCATGATCGCGCACCACCGGGCTGGCGTAGAATGCCTTTCCCATGAACCCGCCCGCCTTGCGCCCTCGCATCGTCATCCTTTACTGCACGCAGTGCCAATGGCTGCTGCGCGCCGGGTGGATGGCGCAGGAACTGCTCTCCACCTTTTCGACCGATCTGGGCGAAGTGGCGCTGCAGCCCGGCACGGGCGGCATCTTCCAGATCACCTACAACGGCGATCTGATCTGGGACCGCAAGCGCGACGGTGGTTTTCCCGAAGCCAAAGTGCTGAAGCAGCGCGTGCGCGACCGCCTGGATCCAGGCCGCCCGCTCGGGCACATTGACGGGCACACCGCTGGCGACGCATCCGCAGCCCAACGCTGAAGCCGTCCACGGGACAAACTTGGGCCATGCGTTGGTGCTGGGGCGGCGCCCGCCATCTTGGATCAGTCAATACGTCAATTCTTGGACCTGTTGCACCGGCATCCGGAAGGGTAATGTTGCGGTCATCAACCACCGCAGCAAGGAACTGGAATGACCCGCCTGAACTGGCAAGAAACCGCACCCGATGGCGCGAAAGCACTCTTTGGCATTCACCACTACGTGACACAGCGCACCGCGCTTCCGGCGGAACTCGTGCATCTCGTATTCCTGCGCGTCTCGCAGATCAATGGCTGCGCGCACTGCATCGACCTGCACACCCGTGACCTGCGAAAAACCATGTCGGTCGACAAGATCACGTTGCTGCCCGTGTGGGACGAGGTGCACCACCTGTTCTCCGACCAGGAACGCGCCGCGTTGGCGTGGGCGGAGGAAGTGACCCGCGTCAGCGAAACGCACGCCTCAGACGAAGCCTACGCCGCCGCCTCGGCCGCGTTCGCACCCAAAGACCTGGTCGACCTCACGATCGCGATCGCTGCCATGAACGCATTCAATCGGTTGGGCGTTCCCTTCCGGGTTCCCGTCGCCGCCAAGGCGTAAAGGACCATAGGACGCCAGGCGCACGTGCGCGGCGTTCCAGGTCGTACAAGGCGAGCAAAAAAAGGCCGGTCCTTGAGAGACCGGCCAAAGCAGCACTACCCCGAAACTTGCCTTGTGGTTACGCAGCAGACTCCGCGTGCTTGAGCGCTTCGCGCGCCTTGCGTGCGCGCAGTGCCGACACCGCGAGCAACGCGATCAGTCCCACGCACGCCAGGATGAAGCCCAGGCTGATGGGCCGCGTCACGAAGATCGACAGCTCGCCACGCGACAGCAGCAGAGCGCGGCGGAAGTTTTCTTCCACCATCGGCCCGAGCACAAAGCCCAGCAGCAGCGGCGCCGGTTCGAACCGCAGCCGGATCAGCGCGTAACCCGCGGCGCCGAACAAGGTCACCATCCCCACGTCGAACAGGTTGTTGTTCGTGCTGTAGACCCCCACGCAGACAAAGAACAGCGCGGCAGGGAACAGATAACGGAAGGGAACGGTCAGCAGGCGCACCCACATGCCGATCAGCGGCAGGTTCAAGAGCAGCAGCAGCACGTTGCCGACCCAGAAGCTGGCGATCAGCCCCCAGAACATGTCGGCGTGCTCGATCATCATCTGCGGACCCGGCTGGATGCCGTGGATGATGAGCGCGCCCAGCATCAGCGCCATGACGGGGTCGCCAGGGATGCCGAGGCTCATCGTCGGAATGAAGCTGGTCTGCGTCGAGGCGCTGGTGGCCGCTTCCGGACCGGCGATGCCTTCGATGGCGCCGCGGCCGAAACGGCGCGGTTCCTTTGCAACCTTCTTTTCCGTCGCGTACGAAATGAACGACGCAATCGTCGGACCCGTACCGGGCAGGATGCCGAACGCCGCGCCGATCGCCGTGCCGCGCACCAGCGCGCCGCGCGATTGCTTGATGTCGCCGGCTTCCGGACGCATGGACTTCATGCTCACCTTCGCCGACGTGACCTTGCTGTCGCCGCCGATGCGGTTGATGTTCTTCAGGAAGTCGGCCACGCCGAACAGGCCCATGGCCAGCGCCACGATCTGCAGGCCGTCGGACAGTTCCAGGATGCCAAAGTGAAAGCGCATCGTGCCCGTGTTGACGTCCGTGCCCACCACGCCCAGCAGCAGGCCGACCACGACCATCGCCACACCCTTGATCGCCGATCCCTTGGCCAGCGTGGCGCCGGCCAGCAAGCCCAGCATCATCATCGAGAAGTACTCGGCCGGACCGAACTTGAACGCGACGTCAACCAGCAGCGGCGAGAACAGGATCATCGCCAGGATGCCGACGGACGCGCCGCAGAACGACGAGAACATCAGCATGAAAAGCGCCGAGCCGGCCTTGCCGTTGCGCGCCAGCGGATTGCCGTCCAGACACGCCACCGCATGCGACGCGGTGCCGGGCAGGTTCAACATGATCGACGTGATCCCGCCGCCGTATTGCGAGCCGTAGTAGATGCCGGACAGCATCACCAGCGCCGCGGTGGGCGTCATCGTGTAGGTCAGCGGCAGCAGGATGGAAATGGCGGCCAGCACGCCCATGCCCGGCAGCACGCCGATCAGGTTGCCCATGAACACGCCGAAGATGGCCCACATCAGGTTGTCCAGCGCGAACGCGACAGAGAACCCGTGCATCAGGTTATTGAAAATTTCCATGGATCAACCCCAGCGGAACAAAGGAAACTGGAGCTGCAGGGCCCAGGAAAAAACCGCCACGCCAAGCACCGTGACACCGGCGGCAAGGATGGCTGCACTGCGCCAGGTGTGCTGGCGATCGCCCATGGCAGAGATAAAGACCAGCACGAACGTCGCGGGCACCAGGCCGCCGAACTTGCCGATCAGAATGAAGGACAACAACCCGCCGATGATGCAGCCCCAGCCGCGCCACTCGGGCGGCGCCACTTCTTCGGCATCTTCCTCGGCAACCACGGGCGAGGTCGCCGTCTTGGCAATGACCAGTCCCAGAAGGACCAGCAGCACGCCCAGAATCGCGGGGAACATGCCAGGACCCATGCGATCAAGGCTGCCCAATGTGTAGGTTGACGCCTGCGCGATGGCGCCCAGGCCCAGCACGATCATCGTGCCCGCGGCCCACGCCTCGCGCCGTACGGCGCTGCTTTTTGATTGCATGGTCTTTTCCTCCCGTTGTTGTGCTTATGTCTGACTGCGGTCTGAACAAAAGCTGACACTGCAATGAATGCGGGAGTCTAAAAATCCAAACTTCCGTTCACCTTTCAAGGCTTGCGAAAGTTGCGCGAGGGTGTGCGTATCGCAACGAAACCGGGGGAAATCCCTAGGCTGTTTGCAGACGAAAAGCGGGCTTTGCACGCATGCGGATCACATGCGCGCATGAGCAATGATGGGCACTACAGGCCCAGCTCCGACAGTCCCGGATGATCGTCGGGACGCCGTCCCAGCGGCCAATGGAACTTGCGGTCCGCTTCCTTGATCGGCATGTCGTTGATGCACGCATAGCGGTTGAACATCAGGCCGTCTTCGTTGAACTCCCAGTTCTCGTTGCCATACGAACGGAACCAGTTGCCCGAATCGTCATGCCATTCGTAGGCATAGCGCACCGCAATGCGGTTGCCGTTGTAAGCCCACAGCTCCTTGATCAGGCGGTAGTCCAGCTCGCGCGCCCATTTGCGCGCCAGAAACGCACGCGCTTCCTCGCGGTTCGTTGCGAACTCGGCGCGGTTGCGCCAGTGCGTGTCCAGACTGTAGGCCAGCGAAACCTTGTCGGGATCGCGGCTGTTCCAGCCGTCTTCGGCCAGGCGGACCTTCTGGATGGCGCTTTCGTGCGTGAAGGGGGGGAGGGGCGGGCGGACTTCGGAGGTGGTCGTCATGGCAAGGGCCTCATGGACAGTGGGGTGGAAAAAAACGAGAGGAGGACGTGGACTCAACGGTCCGCGTCTAGTAGCGCCTGGGCGGCGCGTTCGGCGCTGTCGGTGATCGACGCATCGCCCGTGACCAAGGCCACGGCAATCGCGCCATCGATGAGCACGAGCAATTGCCGCGCGCGCTCATCGGCGTGCGGCAGGCCCGCGGCCTGCACTAGCGACAGCACGTGGGCAAGCAAACGTTCCTTGTGGCGCCGGGCAACCGCGAGGATCGGGCTGTCCGCGTCGCCGATTTCGCCGGCGGCGTTGATGAACGCGCAGCCGCGAAAGCCGTCCGACGCGAACCATTCGCGCAGCGCGTCGAAGATGGACAGAAGGCGCGCACGCGGCGAGGGCGCGCGGGTGGTGGCGTCGATGAACCACTGCATCCAGCGCTCGTCGCGGGCCGTCAGTGCAGCGGCAACCAGCGCTTCCTTCGTGCCGTAGTGGTTGTAGATGGTCTTGCGGGATACGCCAGAGGTCTTGACGATGAGGTCCATGCCGGTGGCATTGATGCCTCCGCCATAGATCAGATGTTCGGTGGCGCGCAGCAGCTTTTCATGCACGTCGGAAGCGGGGGTAAGGGCGGTGTCGGACATAAGGAGAATGATCGTTCTATCTGCGATGAGCAGATGGTAGAACGATCATTCTCCAAAGTCAATCACGTGCGGTCTTTCCTTCTTGCCAGCATCGTGCAGCTTCGCCTGCACGGCGCGAACGGCCAGCACTCGGTACTCCTGCTTGCTATTTCTGTCAACTTTGGGCTAAAATCTTTTATCTATCGGCAAAAAAACAATAAAACTGCTGATGCCTCTTCCCGGCGCCGCCTGCTTTCTGAATGCTCCCCCGCACCCGCGGCATTCATGGCCCGCCAGAATCTGTGCATGGTGCTCGGCGGGGGAAGCCATGTGCCTGTCCAGGAGCATGCTTATGACTCATCAATTGACTGCCAAGAAGGGAAGCTTCGAGATCCCCCCGCTGAATTGGAAAGCGCCCGAATCCAACAAGCAGTCCGACCGTCACGACGCGCCTTCCCGTAGCGCCGAGACCTCCAAGCAGGCCGACGTTTCACGCGTCAAGTCGTAATCCGGCAAGCGGGCAATCCGCTCTGCAGGTAGCAGTCGTCAGGTAATCCGCTGAGCGCATCGCCCATCGGCCCAGAAGTCGACCGGCCAATCCGCCGCCAAGCTTCTGGGCCGCTTAGCTTCTGGGCCGCTTAGCTTCTGGGCCACCGACTTTCCGGGCCGCCAGAAACGGTGTCATCCCAGCGTGCGTCGCTGGACCTGATTGCGCCCATTCAACTTCGCCAGATACAAGAGTTCGTCAGCGGCCCGGAAAAGGCCGCTGACGGATTCCGCATGGCTCCAGGATATGCATGCCACGCCGAAACTGGCCGTCAGACCAAACGTGGCGCCGCTTTCCGACGTGACGGTGCTCGCGCCGATGCTTGCACGCATCCGTTCCGCCATCTCCAGCGCCTGCTGCGCGCCGCGCGTGCGGCACAGCACGGCAAATTCCTCTCCGCCCACGCGCGCGACCACGTCCGACTGACGCCAGACTGTGCGGCATAGATCGGCCACGGCCTTCAGCGCCAAGTCGCCGCTCGCATGGCCGTACGTGTCATTGATGGTCTTGAAGTGGTCGATATCGAACAGGATGAAGGCCAGCATCGGCTGGCTTTCGTCCCAATGGGCGCACGCCGCCTCAAACCGCTTCTCGAAGGCGCGCCGGTTCAACAGTCCCGTCAGGTAGTCCGTCTCGGCGGTATGCGCCAGGTCTGCAATCAGCCGGTCGCGCTCCGTCTCCAGGCGCTTGCGCGCCGCGGCGTTTTCCTTCAACACGCGCAGCGCATTGAAGACCTCCTCGACTTCGCCGTGGTATTTACCCGGCGGAATCTTGGCCGGCGTCGACCCGCTGGCGATGGATCCGATGATGCGCGTGGCCAGTGCAAAAGGCTGGATCACGCGCTTGCGGAATTGCACCAGCGCCACGGCCAGCGCCGCCACGAGCAAGGCGGTCGCCGCCAGGGTCACGGCAAGCAACCGGGCCGCTGACATGCGGTGCGCGTCGATGTGACGTTCCATCTCGTCCAGCAGCACGTCGCGGAACTCGGTGATGGCGCCCATCATCGGCACATACGCCGCGGCCAGATCGCCAGTTGAGACAGAGGCTTCGTCCCACTGCCGCGATGCCTGCTCGCGCACATCGTCAAGGTAGGCCAGGCCTTCGCCAAAGTAGCGCGCTTCCATCCGCGCATACACCTCGGACGCCCGCACATCCGGATGTGTCGCCATCCGTGCCCTGATCAGCGCGTGCAACTCGTCGATCCTGCCGAGCACGCGTTCGATACGGAACTGTTCTTCGGCGGACAGCTGCCGGCGCCGGCTCAACGCGGGCGTGTAGGTGGAACCGAGCAGGCCGGCCTGTTCCCGCAGCTCGCTAGCCAGCAGCGCCAGCGTCAACAGGCTGGGCGCATTGGCTTCGCTGCGCATGACCAGCCCCGCGTTGGCGGCCAGGCTCGCCTGCCATTGCGGAATGATGCGCACCATGGCGCTGACCGCGTCCCACAGCATCTGGCCGGATCGCTGATCGCGCGAGGCGGCGATCAGTCGGTCGACGTCCTGGCGCGCTTCGGCGAGCGCCAGACGTATGCGTTGGATCTCGCCGCGCTTGGCTTTGCCGTGGGGGCCGCCATGCAGCGCCAGCAGCGCCTCGATCAGGCTGTCCGTGCGTGTCCGAGCCGCGGCCAGCGATGCCATGACCTCCGGCGGCACGGGCAGGGCAGATCCCAGCGCGGCGTTCATGGGACCGCGTTCGGCCGAGGCCCGCTCCATGACGCGGATCGTCGCGCGCACCGAGGCAAATGCCTGCCGCGCCTCCGACGCCGCGCCGTACGACTGCCAGTTCTGGTACAGCAGGATGCCGGCAAGCACCGACACCAGCAACAGCACGCCTACAGCCAGCGCGATGAAATGACGTTCCAGGGATTTTGGCGCGACGGCAGGGCGCAACATCTCGGCGTGCAGGTCCAGGCAAAGTCGAAGCTGCGCAGAATACTGTAATTGCCCCTGGCCATATTGGGGTTTTGGCAGATTCCGCCTGATTTCAATTTATGCTGGCAAGAATATTTCGCTGCAATGCGGTTAATTGCGGTTTTCTGCGAAACCTTGCGCCGGGCCATTCAACTGCGGCTTGGCGCCGACACGGCGGATTCCCCCGCCGAGGTTCACGCCTCGTGCATGACGACGCGATTGCGCCCCTGCTGCTTGGCCACGTACAACGCCGCGTCGGCCGCCCGGAACGTCTCATCCACGTCCGGCCCCGTCGACGGCCACTGGGCCACGCCCGCCGATACCGTCACGCGGTTGGCGCCGTGCAATGGCCGTTCTGCAATATGCGCCCGCAGCCGCTCGGCCACATTCACCGCCTCCCGCGCCGCCACGCCGGGCAACAGGATCAGGAACTCTTCTCCGCCATTGCGGCACAGCACGTCCGACGGCCGCGAACATTCACGCATGATCTGCGCCATATCGCGAATCACCTCGTCGCCAACGTTATGACCATAGGTGTCGTTGATGCGCTTGAAATGATCGATATCCAGCGCCACCACCGAAAACGGCGTGCTGCCGGCCTGCATCTGGTCCACCGCGTCCTGCGTGCCGCGTCGGTTGCGCAGCCCGGTCAGCGGGTCCGTGATGCTTGCCAGGTTCAGTTTGCCGATCTTGTCCTGCAGGCTCGTGAAGCTGGCCATCACGGCGCGCTTGAGCCGTTCTGCCTCGAAGTACCAGGCCTTCACCGACTGCACGCGCTGCATCGCCACGGATACGTCCTGATGCTCCACGTTCGTGGCCAGTTGCGACAGCGGCAGCGAAATCATGCGGGCGCACCACCAGATGGCCAGCAGGAACGCAACCGCCAGCGGCGCGGCATATCCCAGCAATGCCCAGATCAGGTCGTGGATCGGTTCCAGCGTGACCTGGGCGGGGCGCTGCGCCACCACGCCCCAGCCGCTGATGGGCACCGGCGCGTACCCGGCCAGCATGTCGACGCCCTTGGTATTGATGACGCGCATCGCGCCCGCATTGCCCTTAATCACCGAGGCGACCACCGGATTCGTCAGCACGGTTTCGCCGACACGTGCGGGATCGGTGTGATAGAGAAGCTGTCCGTCGCCGTCGACCACATACAGATACGATCCGTCGTGGTAGTGATGCTTGCCCAGCAGCTCGTTCAACGCGCTTTCGTTACGCAGGTAGATCGTGCCCCCGACGTACCCCATGTAGGCGCCGTCGTTCGAAAAGATCGGGTGCGTGACGTTGATCAGCAGATTGCCCGCGATGGACACGTACGGCTTGCTTATCATGGGCTGGCGTTTGCTCAAGGCGGCGCGGCTGCCGGGGCTGTCGACCTGCACGCCCAGAAAGTTTCGGAAGGACGCCGTGGTGGCCAGGATGGTGCCGTCCGCGCCCACCACGCCCACCGAGTTGAAACTGTCCGTCTGTTGCTGCACGCGCATCACTTCGGCGGCCAGGCGCTCAGGCGATTCCATCATGTCGGGCATGTGCCGGGCGCTGTATCCCAGCTGCTGCTGCGCCGATCGCAGAAAACTGGACGCGCCTTCGGCCAGCTTCGTCGCGTAGACGCGGTTCGATTCGAGCGTGTTCTCGATCAATTGCTCCCGTTGCACGCGATAGCTTGCATACAGGGCATTGGCCGTGGCGGCGATGGCGCTGAAGACGGTAAGCGCAAGCACAAGCCCGCGAAGATTGATTTGCATGGGATCGGAACGGGCAGGGGACGAGCCGGGCATCCGGGCGCTTGCCTTGGATTCGAAGGATATCGGTCGGGATGAGGGCCGGAGCGCGGTGATTGTAAGGTCACCGCCACCATTACGGCAGGTTGCGCGGATCCTGTAGGTCTGGGGCCGGCGGGTCGTCCAGCAGGCGTGCGGCGGGCGATTGCGCCGCCGCGCCGGCCCGGAAGTATCCCATCACCGTCGCCACACTGGCGTGGCCAGTCATGGCCATGGTGTCGCCCAGGGGCACGTTGCGCCGACCGGCTTCTGTCACAAACCCCGAGCGCAGGCTGTGCGCCGAAAACGCGCCGTCCAGCCCTGCCAGCCGGCTGCGTTCCAGCACGATATCGCGCACGGCCGCAGCCGCCAGCGGCTCGCCCACGACATCGCCGCGCCGGACCCGCCTGAAGATCGGCCCTTGCTGCAGGCCGCTGGCTGCCAGCCAGTCGGCCAGCGCCTCGGCGGCCTTGCCCAGGATCGGCTTCTGATCCTGCGCCCGGACGGCGCCCGTCTGGTTGGTTTTGGAATGCGCCATCGTATAAAGATAGCCATCGCCCGTGCGGCGGGTGTTTTCCATCGTGGCGCGCACCACCTCCGACCGGCGGCGGCCGCCGCTGGCCCAGGCGAACAACAGCAGCGCACGGTCCCGCTTGCCGCGCAACGAGTCGTCACAGGTGTCCAGCATGGCCTCAAGCGGTTCGCGCGTCAGCGCCTCCTTGCGGGCGGGCGCCACACCGCGGCGGGCATAGGCCCGACGGGTCTTGGACACCAGCTCCCGCACAGCGGCGCCGCGACAGGGGTTCGGATGCCCCAGCAATTCATGCGCCTTCGAGAGCACGGACAAGCGCTGCAGCAGCGTGTTCAGGCTCGGCGCGCCAAGCTTGCCTTTCGCCTTCAGCCGCACCAGTTCCCGGTCCAGCGCCAGCGGCAGCTCCCACTCCAGGCCGGTCCCGGAAGACCGTTGCGCATGGTCCACCACGAATTGAATGACCGCGGCCTCGGACACGGGCAAGGCGAAAGCCTGGCCATACCGCAACCCGAACCACGCCGACCAGTATCGGATCGCCGCGCGGTAACTTGATGCCGTGTTGGCTGAACTGCCTTCGCGCAGCAGGTCGCGCACGGCGGCGTCGGCGTGGCTGTCGAGCATATCCGGATCCAGCGGCGCCAAGACGGCTGTCAGCGCCGGGGCCATGCCAGGCAAATCATTCATGTTTCCGCGCGCACGGCAATTGGCCGTCCCTTTGGTTTTGGTAATAAAACAGTCGAACAATCCCGTCATGTTAGCCGGTGAGCGTCGCGCTACCGGCGTCCGGCCGTTGCGCATGGCGCCGGGCGCGGTGCTACGATTTCCGCACGCAAGTCAACTTCCGACGCTAGGGCAAACCGTAGCGGTAAGTGTCCCGGCGGCGTTCCTTCAAGGAGCATTCCATGGCCGCGACCGTCGCAGACTATCTTGTCAAAGTGCTTGCCGAAGTTGGCGTCCGCCGCATCTGGGGCGTGACGGGCGACAGCCTCAATGGACTGAACGACAGCCTTCGCAGGATGGGCCGGATCGAGTGGATGCACACCCGCCACGAAGAGACCGCGGCTTTTGCCGCCGGCGCCGAGGCTGCCATCACCGGCACGCTGGCGGTATGCGCCGGCAGTTGCGGACCCGGCAATCTGCACCTGATCAATGGCCTGTTCGACTGCCAGCGCAGCCGCGTCCCCGTGCTGGCCATCGCCGCCCACATTCCGTCGTCGGAAATCGGGTTGGGGTATTTCCAGGAAACCCATCCGCAGGACCTGTTCAAGGAATGCGCCGAATTCGTCGAGCTTGTCTCCAACCCGGCGCAACTTCCGGGCATACTGGCCCGCGCCATCAATACGGCGGTCGGCAGGCAAGGCGTGTCGGTCCTGGTGATACCCGGCGACGTGGCGCTCGCTGCAGCGCCTTCGGACGTGCCGGCCTCGTGGCCGCTGCCTCCCGCGCCTCCTCACATCCGCCCGGACGCGACGGCGGTGAAGGAGCTGGCCCAGTTGCTGAACGGGGCAGGGAAAGTGTCGATCCTGGCCGGTAGCGGCTGCGCCGGCAGCCACGATGCGGTGATCGCGCTGGCCCAGCGGCTCAAGGCTCCTGTGATCCATGCGTTGCGCGGCAAAGAGCACGTCGAATGGGACAACCCTTGCGACGTCGGCATGACCGGCTTCATCGGCTTTTCTTCCGGTTACCACGCAATGGAGAATGCCGACCTGCTGCTGATGCTGGGCACGGACTTTCCGTATCGCCCGTTCTATCCCAAACACGCAAAGATCGTGCAGGTCGATCGGGATCCGAGCGCCCTGGGCCGGCGCGCGCCGCTGACGTTGGGTATTGCTGGCGACGTGGGCGAGACCATCGCCGCGCTGCTCGAGCAACTGGATGAGCGCCAGGACAGCGCCTTCCTCGACGCCGCGCTTCGGCACTACAGGGACTCCCGCAAAGAGCTCGACAACCTGGCCGCTCCCGCGCCCGCCGGCCGTCCGCTGCATCCCCAATATCTGGCCCGGCGCATCAACGAATTGGCCGATGACGACGCCATCTTCGCGGCGGAAGTCGGTTCGCCCACCGTCTGGGCGGCAAGATATCTCACCATGAACGGCAAGCGCCGCTTGCTGGGTTCCTTCAACCACGGCTCCATGGCCAACGCGATGCTCCAGGCGATCGGCGCGCAGGCAGCGGCGCCCGGCCGGCAGGTGATTTCCATGTCCGGCGATGGCGGGTTCACGATGATGATGGGAGACTTTCTGTCGCTGTCGCAGTTGCAGCTCCCCGTGAAGATCGTCGTGTTCAACAACGGCTCGCTCGGCTTCGTCTCCATGGAAATGAAAGCGGCCGGGTTCCTGGATACCGGCACCGACCTGCAAAACCCCAATTTCGCCGCCATGGCCGAAGCGGTCGGCGTACGGGGCATCCGGGTGGAATCGTCTGAATTCCTGGATGCGGCGCTGCAGGAAGCGCTTGCCCATCCCGGCCCGGTGCTGGTGGATGTGTTGACCTCGTCGCAAGAATTGATCGTCCCGCCCAAGATAAAGCTCGAACAGGCAAAGGGATTTGGGCTGTACATGCTGAAGGCCATCATGAACGGCAGGGGTGACGAGGTAATCGAACTGGCGAGGACAAATCTGGGG
This sequence comes from Achromobacter sp. UBA5777, assembly GCF_002418565.1. NCBI lineage: Bacteria > Pseudomonadati > Pseudomonadota > Betaproteobacteria > Burkholderiales > Alcaligenaceae > Achromobacter > Achromobacter sp. UBA5777. The sequence continues at coordinate 16,138 of NZ_DIEJ01000281.1, forward strand.
CGTTGAGGTGAACCGAGCGGGTGACATTCTGGCGACGGGCGCGGCGCGCCAGCCGTTTGGGTCTTTTGCGGAGTCGTGAGGGAAGGGGGCAGCAGCCTCCTGCCCGCGTCTGTTTTTTGTTTTGCTCAGCGACTAACCGAATTCCACCGAATATTTGCGGCCGAAGCGTCTCGAAGAGCGCGGACGTCCTGCTGACTTGCGCGCTAGCGGCATGTACACATATCTTTCGACTTGAATGTACGAAATCATACGTACGATGTAAGATATACAACATCAGATACCGATAGCTCGCGATAAGGTTCCATTATCGTGACTAATTCGACCGCCTAACTCGACAAAACATCATCATGGCCACTGGAATCACCGAATCGGATGTCTGGACCGCGGCAGACGCGCTGTTGCTAGAAGGCGCCCGGCCCACGATCGAGCGGGTGCGGCAGAAGATCGGCCGGGGCTCTCCCAACACGGTCAGCCCGCATCTCGAAACCTGGTTTCGCGCCCTTGGCGCACGCATCCAGGATCCCGGCGCTTTCGCTGCACCGCCTGCCGTGCCGGATCCAATTGCACAAGCGGCGACGCATTTTTGGGAAGCGGCGCTGGCTGCGGCCAGGGCAGAACAGGCCCAGGCTTATCAGGAGCGATGGGAAGAGCTGGCACGGGAAGGGGAACGGTTTGCGGCGCAAGCCGAGCAGCTGGAACAGCGCGAAGCGCAATTGCTTGAGCGCGAGCGCGACCTGCAGGAAGCCTTAAAAGTCGCCACGGCCCAACTGGCAACCACGGAAGCCCGCCTGCAAGCGGCAGAAGCGCAATTGCGCCAGCGAGACAAGGCACTGGCCGTCTCGCAGGACAGCCTGGAGGACGCCCGTGGCGCCAACAAGGCGCTGTTGGCTGACGCCGAACAGGATCGCGACCGCCACGCACAGGCGATTGCGGCTCTAGAAGCGCGCCACGCCACCCACGAACGGCGATGGCTCAACGAACTGGATGCGGAGCGAGGGAGCGTAAAGCGCCTGCAAACGCGCCTGGATGCGTCGCTGTCCGCCGCCCAGCAACAGGCAGATCAACTGCGCGAATCGCTCGCTGCGTCCCAAGCGCAACTTCGCGCGTCCGAACAGCAGGCAGCCGCCTTGCAGGCGCAGGGGTTGGCCGACCAGCGCCTGCAACAAACCGAAGCCGTCGCCGCGGCCAATGCGCTACAGGCCAGTCAGGCGCGCGAATCCGAACTGGCGCAACGCCTGGCCACGGCATCCGCACAGGTGAATGATCTGTTGGCGCAATTGAAGTCGCGGGACGCCCAGTTCGGTGACTTGGCGAGCCGCTTGTTGGCAATCCAGGAAACGCCAAGGCCCGCGCAGTCTTTGCAGCAAGAGGATCCGGAAGTGGCGGCGCGTCCTGAAGGACGGTGATTCAACGCGTGGTGGATGGCGCGGGGGATCTCGTATTTTTCGATTAGAGCAGCGTGCTGAGCTGGATGCGACGACGGCGGCCATCGCCAAGCTCACGCGACGGAGATGCATGGCCGTGCGAAAGATCCCGAAAAAGATGCCCCGAAAGCCGAAACTTCCGGGGCACTGCGTTCTCAACTTTCAGGAAAAACCTTGCTCATCCGCGTACCGGAGCAGTTCGGCGTTGGTCTCGATGTTCAGCTTGCGCATCGCCGACTGTTTTTGCGTGCCAATCGTTGCCACTGAACGATGAAGGCGCCGCGCGATCTCGGTAACGGATAGGCCCTGCGCAAACATCCGGACCACCTCCAGCTCTTTCGGCGACAAGCCCTTTCCCTTTCCGGCACGTCCCATGGTCACGTCGTTCTGGCTGAGCCGCTGGCTGATGCTGTGCGACAGGATCGGCCCGCTTTCGCTCAGCGCGCGCACGCAGATGGACACCAGCTCATCGATCGGCTCTTCCTTGCTGACGATCCCCGCTACGCCTACCTGGCGAAGCTGGTTCAGGATGCCGCTGTTGGACAACATCGTGAAGACCACGATGGGAATTTCCGGGAACAGGCGCTGCAACCGCTCAATCAGCCGCAAGCCGTCTTCGTCCGCAGACCGGGCGGCCATTGAAAAGTCGGTGACGATGAGATGGCAGGGATGATCCTGCACGGCCGTGACGAGTTCGAGACCCGAGCGAGCCGTGGCCACCACCGTGAAGCCGGGCACTTCGTTCAGGGAATCCGCGAGCGCGAGGGAGATGATGGGATGGTCGTCGGCGACGATGATCCGAACATCCTGATCGGACGAAAGCTTCATCATGGTCCCGCCATCGCGTTGATGATCGACTGCGCCTGGTAATCCCGGGTGTCCGGATTGCGACACGGCACGGGGAAGCCGGTCCGTGGCTGGCCCCGCCAGGCTGAGAGCGCCAGGAATTTCGGTATGTCCGTCGGTGACCATTTTATGTTCAAACTCCACTGTAAAGGCGAGGAGAAACGGTTGGGCTGCAGGCAGAAAACGCGCGAAGCAGGCGGCCAGGGCTACTGAGAAAGCCGCTGAATCTACCGCCCGATACCCACTCAATACATAGACAAGCTTCGAAAGCCAGTCGCCTTCGGCGCAATAATCGGATTATTCGGTGCCCGAAATTGACCGCTATACCTGGGCCAGCGTATCGCGCAGCAGCTCGACCACCGCATGGCTTTCCGCCAGGGCAGCCGAGTCCAGCCCGGCGCTGCGCAACTGCTCCTCCAATGCCTCCAGGCGTTCGGTGATTGCGGTCATTTGCATGACGCTCAATGCGCCGCGCATCCGGTGCAGTGTGCGGCTCAAAAGGCGTTGGTCGTTCGTTTCGAGGGCCCGGACCATCTGCGCGATATCGGCTTCCATCGTATCGACGAACAATGCGCGGTACTTTTCCGGCACGGCCGGCGCGGGCTCGGGTTGGCGCGTCGCGCGCGGCGGGGCCGTGGCGTCAGCAATGTCACCCGACGGCGCACGGCTTCCCTGAAGATGCCGTCGCAATGTGGAAAGGCTGATGGGCTTGACCAGCCAGGAGGTCATGCCCGCCGCCAGACAGCGCTCTTCTTCTTCGCGCATGGCGTTGGCGGTGACGCCAATGACGGGAACGGTGGCGCCCTGGGCCCGCAATGCCTTCACGAGTTCATAGCCATTCATGCGCGGCATGTTCACGTCGGTCAGGACCACGTCGTAACGCGTAAGCCCCCACAACATCAGCGCTTCCGCGCCGTCGGACGCCAGGGTGACCTCGCAGCCGAGTTGTTCGAGTTGATGCTGCAGCGTCGCCTGATTGATCGGATTGTCCTCCGCGACGAGGATCGACAGGCCAAGTGGGGCTAAAGCGCCGGTATCGGATTCCGGGATTACGGTATGTTCTCCGCGAACCGCGGCCAGGATGCCGGCGGCAATGTGTTCGATGCTGGCAATGACCCGGACGGTGCGCGCGGTGGGTGGCTTGGCGCTTGCGCTGGCCAGCACATGGTGACCGGGCCAGTCGTGCAGGTTGCCGCTGCCCGGATTCACGACATCCACAAGGACGTCGTCTGGCGCGCCCGCAGGCAGGGGAGAGGGCGCCGGAGCTGCCTTGGCGCCCCAGCGTTTAAGCCACTGGCTGATGTTGTCTGACAGTTCGTGATGCGGGCTTCGAACGTATACGCTCAGACCGCTCAAGTCGGGCGGGTTGAACGGCTGGCCGGCTGCCTCTTGCAGCGGTAAGTCCAGTGAAAAGCTACTGCCCAGCCCGAGTTCGCTCGTGACATTGATGCTGGTGCCCATCAGTCCGGCCAGGCGTGCGCAGATGGATAAGCCGATGCCAGCGCCGCGCACCGTATGCGAGCCGCTGTCGATCTGATAGAACGGCACAAAAAGCTGCGCCTGTCCTTCCTTGGGGATGCCAATGCCGGTGTCGACCACCTGCAACCTCAGATGCGTGCGGTCGGCCAGCACTTGCGCCACTGTCAGCCTGACGATCACATGCCCGGAGTCGCTGAACTTGATGGCGTTGCTGAGCAGGTTGCTGAGGATCTGATGGATACGCACCGCGTCGCCCGTCATCCATTCGGGCACGGCGACGTCCACGCAGCAAAAGAGCAGCAGCCCCTTCTGTTCGGCCATCGCCGAGTAGGCGTTGGTGCATTCTTCAACCAGCTCGCGCGGGTTGAACTCCGAAAACTCCAGCGCCAGTTGCCCGGCTTCGATCTTGGTGATGTCCAGAACGTCGCTGATGAGCTGCAGCAGGATCGCCGACGAGCTTTGCATGCGCTCCAGGTGCTGGCGCTGTTCGGCGTCCAAGGTGGTAAGGCTCATGAGTTGCAATGTGCCCAGCACCCCGTAGAGGGGGGTACGGATCTCGTGGCTCATCGTGGCCAGGAAGGTCGACTTTGCTTCGTTGGCTTTGTCGGCCTCGCGCTTGGCGTCCGTCAGGGCCTGCTCGATGACAGCGCGGGCGCTGATATCCGAGAAGGCGCACAGCACCACGTCCTGGTGGTTGTAGCGGGTAGGCGCATAGGCCACGTACAACGGACGTCCATCCGTGGCCTGAAAACTGGCGATCGTACCCGGGCCGGCCGCCCCGAGCACCTGCCTCAGGAACAGGTTGGTCTGCGGCGAGTTGTCCAGTTCCCGGCCGGCCTCGGCGCCCAGCCATTGAAGCGCCAGGCTGTTGCCGAATACGACTTCGCCGCCGGGCCTCGCCAATACGCACAGCGCCACGGGTGCGGTCTCGATCAATGTCCGGCTGAATTCTTCTTTTTCGACGATGTCGCGTTGCGCATTCGAGGCCGGGGCAATGACGTGGCGGCTGTACCAGCGTGACGACATGATGCCGGTCCCCAGGCTGAGCAGAAGCAGCAGGCCCGCGATGGCGGGCAGCCAGAGGTTGTCCTGGAAGAACGCGCCATAACTGACGCGATACGTGCCGGTCCATACGCCCGAAGGGTCCGAGATGCGCAGCACGATCCCTTCTGCCGTGTACTCCAGGCCGTCCTTGGTTCCGGTCGGTCCGGGCGGATCTCCGAGCAGCAGCCCCTCGCTACGGTGCGTCAGCCAGAACCCGCCATGCAGCGGCTTGCGCAGGGTCTTTTCGAAGATGTTGATCCGCTGATGATTGAACTGCGTAGCCGCGTAGACGGCAGACGTTCCGCCTCGTGCCGTGGACCAGACAGATTGCGGCATGTCGGCGTAGAGCAGGCCCAGCATGCTGCCGGAAAGCGCTTCCAACCTGAACCAATGGACGCGTCCGGATCTGGGAGGGTCGCGATGCCCGGGAAGGTCCTGATCGATAAGGCGTTGGCGGACCGTCTGCAGACGACGCAACTCCGTTCTGATGGCATCGGTGACTGTCAGAAAAGCGGCGGGACTCAGGCGCTCGTACCCCGACACGGCGCCGACGGCGGGCACGCTCATGCTGATGCTGTCCGACTGGTTGACCAGGAAGATCGTGGAGGCGGGATAGTAGGACGCCGCCCAGTAGCTTGAATAGAAGTCCGCCACGAATTCGCCCAGGTTTGCGAGGCGGCGACCCGCGGTAGGGCAGTCAGAAGCCTGCTCACACGCCAGCGAGAAAGCCATTTCCGCATAGGAATGTTGGCCTTCGAAGATCTGCATGCCGAAACGCTCTGGCACGTCGGTCGCTTGCAGGGTGATCTCTGTCGAGAGGTTTTCGGCGGGCAGAGAGGGGCTGTGGGCGCGGAGCTTTCCCAGGAATTGCTCCTGGGCCTGGATGTAGCCGACCAGAATGGAGAAGTCGAGCTTCAGTCGATCGCTCTCTTGCTCGACGATGCGGTTCAGTCCCCAATAAAGCGCGCCGACCAGGACCAGGGCAAAGGGCAGGATGCCGAAGAGGGCGAAATTCAGCCAGCGAGAGGTACGGGTGATCCGGGCAAACGGGGTATCGGGCTTTCGCATGGCCGGTTCTTACCGATGCTTAGGATTTGCCGCCCGCCGCTCGCTGGCGAGCAATTCGCTGAAGCGGTCCGAGGTGACGGCGGGTGATATGAAATACCCCTGGACGCAGTCGCAACCGATGCGGCGGAGGAACGCGAGATCGTGGGCGGTTTCCACGCCTTCGGCGGTGACCTGCAAGCCCAATTGCCGCCCAAGCTGTACCGAAGACACCAATGCCGCCGCCCGGCTTTCGTCGTGGGCCGCACCGCTGACAAAGGCACGGTCGATTTTCAGTTCGGTGAACGGCGTCGAAATCAGGCTGTACATGGAGCTGTACCCTCGGCCAAAGTCGTCCTGCGCCAACCCGAAACCTTTCAATCGCAATCGGCTGGCCCCCATATAGTATTGGCCTTGTATGGTCGGTGTCTCGTCTTCGAGTAGTTCGAAGGTGATTTCGGACGCCGCCACGCGCTTGGCCGCCACGATTTCCTCGAGGTCGTCGGGCAGATTCGGGTCGTCCAGGCACTGGGTGGGCAAATTGACGGAGAGGGGTACCCGAAAGCCCATCTGGCGCCAGTGCATGTGCGCGTTCAGCGCGGCTTCCAGGATATGTCGCAGCAGCGCCGTTTCCAGCCCGTGCCCCCGCACCGCGGCGAGAAATGCGTCTGGAGGCAGGCAGCCGAACACCGGGTGCAGCCACCGCGCCAGCGCCTCAGCGCCGACGATCCGCCCGGTGGCAAGCGATTGCTTGGGCTGGAACCATGCTTGCAAGTGCCCCCGATGCAGCGCGTTGTCGATTGCGGCACGGTCCAATACGGGGCCCGTTTTGCGGCGCACGAGTTGTGGTTCCGCTGGTTCCGTTGATGCAGGCGGATTGCGGCTGAGCAGGCTGGCCAGTTGGGAGGCGTGGCGCGGGGTAAACGGCTTGGAGAACGAGCCCAGCACGGCAAGTCCCTTTTCCTTGGCCATCATGGCGACGCTGTTGATGATGCCTTTGAGGCAGGCCGACACGATCGCCAGCATGGGAGGTTGTTCCTGCCGGGACAACCGGTCGATGAATTGCACGCCATCCATGCCGGCCATGTTCAGGTCGATCAGCACCAGGTGATACGGCTGCCGCGCGGTCTTGGCCAGGGCGGTCTCGGCGCAAGACGCCACATCCGCCCGGCCGAATCCGGCCGAGGCGAGCTGGTCGGCCAGGTGAACGCATTGAAACGCATGATCGTCCACGATCAGGACCCTGTACTCCGACAGCTTTCTCGTCATGCGGCTTCCTTGAAGGGCATCAACGCCTGGAACAACGCGGCAATCGGCAACGGTTTGAGCAGCACGGTGTTCATGCCGGCTTCCGAGCTGCGCCGCAGGTCTTCGGTAAATGCGCTGGCGGTGATTCCCACGATCGGGCGGGTGTAGCCCTGGCTTCGGAGCGCGCGGGTGAGGGCGTAGCCGTCCAGCTCGGGCATGTGCAGGTCGGTCAGGATGGCGTGGAAATCGGGGAGTTCGGGCAGCGCCAACGCGTCGTTGCCGTCTGCCGCCACGACTACCGTGCATCCCAGGTGTTCAAGCTGTTCTCGCAGGATTTGCCGGCTGACCGGGTTGTCCTCGACGACCAGCAGGTGCATGTCGAGCGCGTCTCGCGACGGCTCCAGCGCGGGGAGCGTCTTGGTGGCGACGCTGTCCTGCGCCAGCCGGACCGCCGCGACGACACTTGCGAGACTATGACTGTCGGCCGTCCAGGTGTTGCGAGTCGGCCGCGGCTGGACGCCCGGGGGTTGCGCAAAAACCCGGGCGCCACTCCAGACGGCCGGCGTCAAATCGCGTGACCACGTCTCCACAAGGACGCTGCCCTCGCGCCGGCCGTGCTGGGTGGCCTTGTAGGGCATTGCCACGGCGCCGCAGTGGCGCAACCACTGGCACAGATTCGCGACCACCTCGTTGTTGGCCCCCCGCACGAAGACTGGCCTGGAGTCCAGCCGCACACCCAGGTCCGTGCGCACGCCGCCGACGCGCGGCAGGGTCAGGATGAGCGACATGCTGGTGCCCAGGCCGGGTTCGCTGACAGCGCTGAGCGTTCCGTTCATCATCTCGGACAGGCGGCGGCATATGGCAAGCCCGAGGCCAGTGCCAGGGACATTCTGGTTATCACCGGATTCAGCACGGAAGTAGGGTTCGAAAAGCCGCGCGTGGTGCTTTGCCGAGATGCCCATGCCGGTGTCCGCCACCTGGAATTTCAGGGTGGCGAAATGCGCGTCCTGGCTGAGTACCTGCAGGCGCAGCACCACCTGGCCGGAACCGGTGTATTTGATGGCGTTGTTGACGAGGTTGTTGAGGATCTGGCGGACGCGGGTCGAGTCGCCCAGAACTTGCGCCGGCGCGGCCACGTCGGCCAGTGCGTACAGGTGCAGTCCCTTGGCGTCGGCGCGCGCCGCATAGGTGCCAATGACGCTGTCCAGCAACTGGACCGGCGAGAACTCCGAGGTTTCGAGCTTCAGGTAGCCGGCCTCGATGCGGGACAGGTCCAGCGTGTCGTTGATGGAGCTGAGCAGGGTTGCCGAGGACTGCTGCATCGTTTGAAGGTATTGCTGCTGTTGGCCGTCCATGGCGGTCAGGCCCAGCAATTCAAGCGTGCCAAGGATGCCGAACAGCGGTGTCCGGATCTCGTGGCTCATGGTGGTCAGGAAGACCGTCTTGGCGTGGTTCGCGGCGTCGGCGTGCAACTTGGCCTGGGTGATGGAGTGCTCGACCCGCTTGAACGCAGTGATGTCGTTGATGCCGCAGAGGATGACTTCCTCGGCGCGATAGGTGATGGGCGCGAACGTGAGGTAGAGGCACCGGCCGTCGTCCAGCGGGTATTCGCGTTGAGCGCCATGACCGTCGTCGGCCAATAACCGAGCCAATAGTGCCGGGTCTTCCAGCAACCAATCCCTGGCGAGCTCGTTCGACAGCAGCGGCATGCCATCGGCACGGCGCAAGAGGCACAGGCCCACGGGCGCGACTTCGACCAGTCTTCGATTCAGGGACACGCTTTCTGCCAGGGCCTCGTACTGGCGCAGGGCGGGGGCGACGAGTTTCCGGCGGATGTGCCGAATGCCGACGATGACCGCAGCGCACAGCAGGAGCGCGCCGCCTAGTGTGGCCTGGATGGCGTAGGCGGCGTCATCCAGGATCCGGCTGATCGGCATGTAATAGACCAACCGCCAGCCGTCTTCGCCGACGGACTTGCTGAGCACGACGTAGCGGGGTAGCAGGCCGGGTCCCCACAAGCCGAACGAGTCCTCGCGTCCGGCGTAACGGCTTAGCCCCGCCAGGTTTTGCGCGTCGTCCGGGCTATGCAGGACGGGCGCGCCATCCTGATCATGCAGGAGGTAGCTGCCGCCCTGCAGCGAAGACGGGTCGATGGCCGCGTTGATGTCGCCGAGTTCCAGGCCGATCCATCCGGCGCTCGGCGCGGAAGCATCGACAGGCGTGTACAGATACAGGGGTTTGGCGTTATTCAGTGGTGGCTTGAGCCAGCTGATGGCATTTTGCCCGCCGTGCGAAGCGTTTGGATTGGCGACGGCGAGCTTACCCGCGAGCCAGGATTGCGCGGCGTGATCCGGACCAGCGGGGTGGCCGGGGCGGGGCGCGAGATAGGTGGTCTGCCCATTTCGGACGGAACTGAAGAGCAGTTGCGTCTGCGCGAACGCGATGTCGTTGAGGTCGCGCGGGGTGAGAATCAACGCCCATTCGTAGGCGTTGGGATCTTCGTGCAGGGGGAAGACGTTGATCTGCCCGGTGTTGCCAAAGTGACGCGGCGTTTCGGATGCCGGCGCGGAATCGCTATTGCGGACCAGGCTGGACGCCAGCGAGCGAAGCAGCGCCTCCCGCTGGTCGAAGAAGATCTGCGCGTTATACGCGGCCGCGTTCATCTGGCGCCGGTAGGTGGACACCGTGCCGGTGAAGGACCAGTAGAGCAGAAATGCAGCGGCCGCCGCGATGCAGGCGAGCAATGCGGCGGCGAGGAGATGCAGGAGCAGCGTGGGGGCTCGGGGGACTGGCTGGACGTCTGGCGAGAGGGTGTTGGATTCCTTGACAGGCATCCGCCCATCGTAGGTATGGCCCAACACGGCGGATATAAGAAAATTTTGAAAATGCGCCAACGAGGCGGGCAAATGGCAAGGCAAATCGTACTTTTACGATTGGTTTGTGAAATTGCGATCCATAAACTCGTCGCCTTATGAACGCTATCAACCAGGCCGAATCCGCCTCACTCGTCAGCGAGCCGTTACGAATCCAACCCGTGCTGGACGCCAAAGGGGTCGTCCGCGAAATGGCGCTGGTCGGCGGTCACAGCCGCCTCACTCCCGCTTTGCTTGCCAATGCCGCATCGGCAGACGCCTTGCGCCGCGCCGGGCGGATCTTCCGCGCGGCGGGCTGCATGGCAACGCTGTCGATGGACCATCCGCTCAACGTCCACTCCGACATCCTGCTTCCGCAGCAGCTATGCCAGGATCTGCGCATTGGCGCCGTGGCCGGCGACCAACTGCGTGACACGCTGCAAGAAGCGCATCTCAGCCAGCCCATCTATCCCTGCGCCAAAGTCACGTACAACGTCCCCCTCAGCGACCGCCTGGCGCAGGGCGCGACGCTTTTTCACAGCTACCAGGAACTGCAGCCCGCGCTACGCGTGCGGCTGCTGCCCTCGGCGCAAGTTCCATTCGGCACGCTTCGCGCCACGGGCCTGCGGGTCGGCATCCCGGAAGGCATCTGTACCCGCCGCCCCTTGCAAGAGCGCTTCTTCAGCCTGCTGGGGCAAGCGTCGCGCCAAGGCCTGAAGGTCTTGGCGCAAGACATCCGCCGGATCGACGACTTCAACTGGCTCCGCGCGCAGCCCGACGTCCTGTTTCAGGGCGAGGCCCTGTCAATCGCCCTGAGCCTTCAGTACGTCCAGGAGTGGCTGGCCAGCGCAGGCCCCAGCTGGCGCGCTTTTCAAATGGGGGCATAGGCCAAGGCAACACCGCGGATCCGATTAAAATCCGCGCATGCTTCCTACTCAAGTCATTTTGGCGCTGCTGGTGCTCCAGCTCGCGCTGCTAATTCCTCTGGTCGCCGTGGGCATTCAGCTCATGCGCTGGTTACATTGGCGCTTTCTTGCTTCCCCCCAGACGCGGGGCGAGCGCCCTCGGTTCACTGGTCCGGTGCTGGCCCTGATTTTCAGCACGCTGGCGGCCACCGATTTCATCGGCTTTGAACCTTTCCCGACCCTGTCCCAAATGAATCCCGTGCCGGAGGGCGCACGCGCCTACTTCACAGTGGCGATGCTGGCCCTCGCGGTCTGGTGCTGGGCGTATTCCGGCGCGATCCGCAGCCGGGTTCGCACGATGCTGGGCGTTTCGTAGCCGCTACGCCCATCGGTAGCGACGTTCGGCCCATCGGCGGGTTAGCGCCCCGGGTAGTTGCCCTGGAATGGTTCGTTGTTGGGCTCGCCAAAGTCGGACCGATGGTAATTGGCGGGATCGGAATGGGTTGCGCGCGCGGCGTGCGACCCGTCGGAGCGGTGGGAATCCATGTAACTGCAGCCGCTCAACACCATTGCCAGCAACACGCTGGCGAAAGCCATGTATTTCATGGCACACCTCCACAGGGTTTTCCTGCGCCCCGGACCGGCGAACCCGGCCGGTGGCAGCGGCAAGCCGAGCAAGTAATGTTCCCATTCAGCTTCGCGCGGATTTCGGATACATTCGATTGATCGCGATGGCTGGCAGGGCCGGCGCCGCCAGTCCGCATCCACCGCAACCTGGGGCGGCAGCCCCACCAGGAGCCGCGGGTGATACCACGCCAGTCCGTCGACATAGCCCGGGTTCTGCTTGTGATCGTCATGCTCTTGGCCTTGATGATCGGCAGCCTATATGTCCTGCGTCCCTTTCTGCCAGGGCTGATCTGGGCCACGACCATCGTGGTCGCCACCTGGCCGGTGCTGCTCTCGATTCAGCGGCACTGCGGCGGGCGGCGTTGGCTGGCCACCGTGGCAATGCTCCTCATCCTGCTGTTCGTGATCGTGCTGCCGTTGTATCAGGCGATCTCCACGTTGGCGCTGCACGGCGGCGCCATCATGGCGGCGGTCAAGAGCCTGCCCGACTATGCTCTGCTGGCGCCGCCGGCGTGGATCGGCAGCATTCCGCTGGCCGGTCCCCGCATCGCCCAGGAGTGGCAGACGTTGTCGGACGCAGGCGCTGGCGGGCTGCTGGCGCGGATCGAACCGTACCTGACCACCGCCGCGCACTGGCTGCTCGGTCACGCCGCCATCGTCGGCGTGTTCGTGATGCACATGCTGATCACCGTGATCATCGCCGGCATCCTCTATAGCAAAGGCGACATTGCGGCCGATTTTGCGCGGCGCTTTGCCAACCGGCTTGCAGGCCAGCGCGGCGTCGCCGCCATCAGGCTGGCCGCGTCCGCGATCCGCGCGGTGGCGCTAGGCATCGTTGTGACCGCCGTGGTGCAATCGGCGCTGGGCGGTATCGGGCTTTGGATTGCGGGCGTGCCGGCGGCGGGGATTCTGACCGCGCTCATGGTGATGCTGTGCCTGGCGCAGCTCGGCCCGTTTCTGCCCATGCTGGGCGGGGTCGCCTGGCTGTTCCAGAACGATATGAAGCTGGCGGCCGCCGTGCTGCTGGTCTGGGCCATTGTGGTGGGAACGCTGGACAACCTGCTGAGGCCTCTGCTGATCAAGCGCGGGGTGAACCTGTCGATGCTGCTGATACTTTCCGGCGTGTTGGGCGGCATGTTCGCCTTTGGCATCGTCGGATTGTTCATTGGTCCGGTGATTCTGGCGGTGACGTCGACGCTGCTCAAGGCCTGGATCGATGAAGTGCCGCCGCCCGCGGACGTCTACCCGGACGAAGCCGCCTTGAACCTGGACCCGCCCGACGGACCGCAGCAGAAAAGGGCGTAACATCCGTCTCAAGGTGCGGGCCATGTGGCCCGCTTTTCGCAATACCCGGCAACACCGATGACAATGCTTTTTTTCCTGGCGCCTGCAGGCGCGCCTGACCTTTTCCTTCACCGTTTCAATCCGCTGCATCAGGAGGGGGGAAGATGAGCAACACGATGCGGCCCACCAAGCCCGGCACGCTCACGCTGACCTCCCGTCCCGCCAAGCGCACCGCGGCAAACCGCAGTGCACGTCCGGCGAGATCAGACGAGTCCGCTGCGACGAGCAAACCGTTCCAGCGTGCCCCGGCAGGGCGAAACCCCGCGGGGTCCAACGCCGGGAAGTCTGAGGCGTCCGAGCGCACGGCCATCGAATCCAAGGGAATAGCACGTCGATCCACTGGGACGAAAACTGGCGGGTCGAAAACGACCGAACGCCAAAGCGGCGGACGCGCTGCCAGCGACCGCAAGCCCGATTTCCGCAAGCCCGGAGACCGCCAGCCTGGAGACCGCTATGGCGCTAAATCGCAAGCGGGCGGCCCCAAAGCCAGCGAGAAGGGCGCCGCCACCCGGCCCGTGCGAAACACTTCCGAACGCCGCGATCGCTCCACCCCCTCCGCACAAGCTGCGGCAAGCAACACCGATCGCCTGGCCAAGCGCCTGGCGGCCGAGCTGCCGTGTTCGCGCGGCGATGCCGAGCGCTACATCGAAGGCGGTTGGGTAACCGTCGACGGCAAAGTGCAGGAAGAGCCGGGTTTGCGTGTCGCGCCTTCCCAGGTTGTGAGCTTGATGCCAGGCGCACGGCTCGAAGAAGGCCGTCCGGTCACCGTGCTGGTCCACAAGCCGGCCGGCATGTATGCCGACGACCAGCCCGGCTCGGCGCGCGACCTCATCCTGCCCGAGAACCTGATGCCGGGTGACCGGTCCGGTCAGCGCTATCTGAAACGCATGTTCAATGGACTCAAGCTGGTGACGCCGCTGGAGCGTGCCGCGAGCGGCCTGGTGGTCTATTCCCAGGAGTACGCCGTGGCCCGCAAGCTGGTGGAGGAGGGCCGGCACGTGGAGCAGGAATATATCGCGCATGTCGAAGGCACGCTCAGCGAAGCGGACCTGGCCCGCATGCAGCGCGGCATGGCCTATGAAGGCCGCGCCGCCACGCCGATGAAGGTCAGCTGGCAGAACGAAAACCACCTGCGCTTTGCGCTGAAGTCGCCCCTGCCGGGGTTCATTGAAGCCGTGTGCGATGCGGCGGGTTTGCGCTTGCTGGCATTGCGGCGTCTGCGGATCGGGCGGTTGCCGATGGCAGGCCTTGCCGCCGGACAATGGCGCTACCGGCTGGACTACGAGCGATTCTGATGCGCGGACCAACCAGCTCCCAGATTGCCGATTCTGTGTTCGGGGCGCATCCGGAAACCGCGCCGCGCGTTGGTGCCGGCTCCCCGGACGCCGGACGTCGACGGATGTTGTTCAATGCCGGCGCGCTTTGCCTGGCCGGCTTTGGCCTGGCAGGTTGCGCAGGCGGGCGGCAAGGATCGCCGAATGCCACATCCAAGTCTGCCCAGAACGCCGCGGCACGGCGCGACACTACGCCGCCGCCTTCTCACGCGAAACCGGCGGCCGCGCCTGTGCCCGTCCTGCGGCCCGGCGCGAAGGTCGCGATCGTGGCGCCTGCGTCCGCAGCGCCAAACGCCAGCGATCTTGCCGCGGAATGGCTGGAAGACCGGGGCTTCGTGCCGGTGGTCATGCCGGCATCGCGCACGCGGCTCGACGCCCCCTATGAATACCTGGCCGGTACCGACGCGCAGCGTCTGGACGACTTGCACGCCGCGTTTGCGGCGCCGGATATCGGCGCGGTGTGGTGCCTGCAGGGCGGTTTCGGCTCATGGCGGCTGTTGGACAAGCTGGATTTCGCGTTGCTTCGCCAACATCCCAAGCCCTTCATCGGTTACAGCGACATCACGGCCCTGCATCTGGCTATGCAGCGCCACGCGGGTTTTGTGACGTTTCACGGGCCGATGCTGGCGCAGGATCTGGTCGCGGGCAAGCGCGAGCCCACTGAATCCCATCTGCTGGCCATGCTGGGCGGGCAGATCGGGCAGGGCGCCTGGATTCAACCTCCCCCGGATACACGCGCGGTGGAACTGGTTGCGGGGACGGCCAGTGGACGACTGGTCGGCGGCAATCTGGCGCTCATCGCCGCACTAATTGGCTCCCGCCACGAGATCGATACCCGCGACGCCATTCTGTTTTTTGAAGACGTCAACGAGGCGTTGCCTCGCGTGGACCGGCTATTGAGTCAATTGGCCGCGGCCGGCAAGTTTGACGGTCTGAAGGGCGTGATCGTGGGCAATTTCACCCGCATCATCGGTACGAATCTGGAGGATGCGCAGGCGCAAAGCCTGCTGTATCCGCTGCTGATCGAACAATTTGCGGCGCGCGGCATCCCGGTCCTGGCCGGCTGGCCCAGCGGTCACGGCGAACCCAATCTGACCCTGCCGCTTGGCGCGCGCGTCACGCTGGATACCGGGCGGGCGGCGTTGCGGCTGGATCAGCCCGTGACGCGGTAACGAAAGCGGTGCGGCGTCGCGATTTGCCTTATTAATAGCGCATAATTTTTCTTTATGCGTTATTAACATGGCTTTCTGTTTTTCAGAGATTTGACTTATTAATAGTGCATTAACGGCTTTAAAGCACTATTATTGCGTCATGAAAAAGAAGATCGAACCCAGTTTCGAAGCAGCCGAAGCATTGGCTCGTCTAGGTGCGCGCATCCGCACCGCGCGTCTGCGCCGCAACGAAACAGAAGCGATGCTGGCCATCCGCATGGGGGTTTCGCGAGCGACCATCAACCGGCTCGAGCGCGGCGATGGCGGCGTCTCCCTGGCGCTGGCATTTGAAGCTTTGCTGCAGTACGGCTTTGGCGACCAGCTGTTCGCGCTGGGTGATCCTGACCTCGATGGCGTCGGCAAGCGCCTGGATGCCATGCGCCGGCCCGCGCGGGGCAGCGGCAAGGCGCGGCATTCGCATCGCGCCGATCCTTCCAGCCTGTAACGCGCCGGTCGCCATCGTGCCAGCCAAAAAGCATAAAACCGTCGAAAGCGAGCTTTTCGTCTACGTGGATATCCGGGGCGAGGCCGTGTTGGCCGGAATCCTGACCCTGGACGACACCGACGAGAACCATTTTTTTGCCGAGTTCACGTATGTGCAGTCCTACGTGAACGATCCGCGCGCGTTCTCGTTGGACCCGCTCAATCTGCCCCTTACCGATTCGACGACCACATTCCGCACCGAAAGCCGCTATCAAACGCTGGGTGCCATTTTCGATGCAGCGCCCGATGCCTGGGGCCGCAATGTGATGCGCGTGGACAATGCGGGCGCCCGGGTGACCGAGAATGAAGTCCTGCTCAAGGGGCGCGGCATGGGTGTGGGAGCGCTTTTTTTCAGCGCCCGCCAGTTGACGCCCAACATGCGCAAGACCTATCGGCTGCCCGAAGTCAGCCAGCTCGAATCCCTGGCGGACCTGCTGACCGACATCGACCAGGGCATCAAGCCCAAGGGGCTGTATCGCGACATCCTGGGCAGTTCGTGGGATATCGGCGGCGCGCGTCCCAAAACGATCGTCCGGGATGCGGAAGGCGAGATGTGGATCGCGAAGTTTCCCCGCAAGGGCGAGTCCTACGACCGCCAGCGCGTGGAGTACGCCAACCTGCAGATGGCCCGCGCCATCGGGCTGAACGTGCCGGAGATCCGCCTGGCGCAGACCCATCTTGGCGCGGTGCTGCTGACGCACCGGTTCGACCGCGAGCTATTGCCTGTCCAGCAATGGGCGGATCCAGTCATTGCCCGGCGGCATTTCCTGAGCGGCGCGTCCCTGATCAGCCCGTCCGTGCACATCGGCAAGCGCGAACTGGACGGGCCGCGCGGTAAGGCCACGTATTCCTACGCACG
Source organism: Achromobacter sp. UBA5777 (assembly GCF_002418565.1). NCBI lineage: Bacteria > Pseudomonadati > Pseudomonadota > Betaproteobacteria > Burkholderiales > Alcaligenaceae > Achromobacter > Achromobacter sp. UBA5777. The sequence continues at coordinate 32,838 of NZ_DIEJ01000281.1, forward strand.
CCTGGCCGACGTGGCGCGCCGCATCTCGTCGAATCCCGTACAGGATCTGTTGGAGCTGTATGCGCGGATGGTCCTGAACGTGGCCGTTCATAACACGGACGATCACCTGAAGAACGTCGGCTTCCTGAAGGACGAAGGCGCGCACACCTACCGGATATCGCCGCTGTTTGATGTCGTGACCCAGGAAGGGTCGGCGCGGCATTACCTGCACATCGGCGCCGAGGGCCGTGACAGCACCTTTGCCAATTGCCTGACCGAGTACCGGCGTTTCGGACTCCGGTCGGAAGCCGCCGCCCGATCGGTCATCGACCGCGTCCTGGATGTGGTGCGCGAACGCCAGCGATTCTACGAAGAAGCCGGCATGTCGCACGCCGAAGTTGCTCAGGTCGAGGCATCGTTGATGGCGTGGCGTCAGCCGTGGAAGTAGGGGGCGATCACCCCTCGTGGATGGCCTGCGGATCAAACGCTTGCCCGCGTTCCACCATGCGCGCGTGAAAATCGCGGCTCAGGGCGGCCAGCGTGACCTTGCCGAGCCGATCCAGAAGCAGCCGCTGGGCCTCTTCGAACGCGTCGTCCAGCGACGCATTCACCGCCTCTTCCACCAGGCATCCCGGCGACTCGCTGCGGTTGCCCATCGCAAAGATCTCCGGTGCGCCCAGGGCGTCGTAGATATCGCGCAGTGTCACTGCGTTGAAGTCACAGGAAATCGTCCATCCGCCGCCGTGGCCTTTTTCGGAGCGGACCAGACCTTGCTCTCGCAGGCCGGCCATGATGCGGCGGATCACCACGGGGTTGGTCTGCATGACGCGGCCCAGGTCGTCGGAGGTCATGGGACCGGGGTGCTCGGCCATATGCAGCAGAACGTGCAGGACGCCGGAAAGCTTGCTGTCTCTTCTCATGCAACAGATGCTATTGCATGACCCGGGACATGGTCAACGCGGCGCGGCCACGCAAGGCCGCGCCGCTTGCCACGTTTAAACCACGGGGATCAGCTCCGCTTGGCCTGCCAGTCCCCCTTGCCCGCGGCGGTGCCGCTCATGGTGCGGCCGTTCACCACGCCCGCATAACGCACGCCGTTGGCGGTGAAGGTGATCGACGTGCCGTCCAGGCGGGCGTCCGAGATCGGCACGGATCCCAGCTTGCCGGACAGCACCTGATAGTGCTGATCCAGCTGCAGCGTCTGTCCGCCCAGATCCCATTTGCCCTGAACCTTGGCCGGCACGATCCACAACAGCGCCGTGCAATACGTCTGGCAGTTCTCGGTGACGGTCTCGGAGGCGTCCGGCTCCCAGTCGCCCATGCGGAAGGTATTGGACACGACGCGCGTGCCGGCCGGCAGTTCCAGCAACTTGGGCCGCAGCTTTTCGTTGATGGTGGACAGCAGGAACATCGTGATCACGTCCGCCTTGGACAGATCGGTGGTGAAGAGGTCCTGTGCCACGAAGGTGGCCCGCTCGGCCACGCCGGCGCGCTTGGCGTTCTGGCGCGACAGCTCGACCAGGTCGGGGTTGTACTCGATGCCTTGCGCGGTCAGGCCGCGCTGCGCGGCCGTGATGACCGTGCGGCCATCGCCCGAGCCCAGGTCCATCAGCCGGTCCTTGGGCGTGACCTTGGCCATGTCGAGCATCTTGTCCACGAGGCTTTGCGGCGTCGGCACCCAGATGACGTCCTTGCCTTCCTGGCCGACGTCGGGCACATAGGCCTTTTGTTCCCCGGCCTTGGCGGGCGCCGCGGTGGTCTGCGCCATGGCGGCGCTTGCGCCCAACAGCGCGAACGCCATCGCCGAGGCCAGCATTGCGAGTCGCAGGCGCGGGGTGAACGTCTGAACCGCAGACTTGGAAGATACGTTGAAGCGTACGTTGGAGCGTTGCATGGTGAGGGTTCCTTGGACGAAGAGGACAGGGAAGAACCAATTAGCCGATGGCCTGGGCGGGCTTGAGCAGGCGCATGAGCGGCACGCCGGCTGCCAGCACGGCCAGCCCGATCAGCGCGCCGGCGCCGGCATACATGGCGCTGGAAACCACCAGCCCGGCGCAGGTCAGCGCTAGCAGCAAGGGAGGCAGCGGAAAGAGCGGTACGCGGAAGGGTCGCGGGCGATCAGGATCCAGGCGGCGCAGGCGCCAGACGGACGCGGCCACCAGCATCATGAACAGCCAGAACACGGGCGCGGTGTACGCCACCATCGTTTGCACGCTGTTCTGGCTGAAGGCGCCCAGCGCCACCAGCGCCAGCGTGATCACGCCCTGGGCCACCAACGCGCTGACCGGCGTTTCATTGCGATCGCTCCAGCCGGCCAGCGCCTGCAGGCGTGGCACGTCCCGGCCCAACGCGTAATACACCCGCGCGCCGGTGATGATTGTGCCGTTGATGGTGCTGAGCGCCGTGGCGCAGATGGTCAGGCTGAGCAGTGCCGCGGCATAGGGGCCGGCCGCAAGTTGCATGACCTCGGCGCCCAGCGCTGGCGTGTCGCGGAGCCCCTGCAAGCCAAAAATTTCCAGCAAGGCGATGTTGGTCAGCACATAAGCGCCGGTGACGACCGCCGTGCCGATCAGCAGCACCCGACTCATGTTGCGCCCAGGATCGCGCAGTTCCCCGCTGAGATACGCGGCTTCGTTCCATCCGCCATAGGTCAGCAGCACGAACACCATGCCCATGCCCAGCAGGCCTGCGGTGTTGCCCGACAGCGGCGCGGGGTCCGGCGTCTTGAGCGCCGCGCCACCCGAGGCTGTCAGGCAGGCGATCAGTACGGCGGCGAGGGCGATCACCGTCAGCATGGTAAAGACCCATTGCAGCCGCTTGGAATAACGTGTGCCGATCATGTTCAGGCCCGTCAGCAACACCACCGAAATGGCCGCGTGCACGGCCGGCCCCTGTGATCCCAGCGGCAACAGCCGGTTGGCATAGTCGCCGTAGATGAACGCCACGACCGCAATCGCGCCTGTCTGGATGACCGAGCAGCGCGCCCAGGCAAACATCAGCCCAACGCGCGCACCCCAGGCCCGGGTCAGATAAAGGTATTCGCCCCCGGCGCCGGGATACGCCGAACCGAGTTCCGCATAGCAAAGTGCGCCCACCAGCATGACGAGCCCGCCTGCGCACCAGAGGCCGATATACATGGCGTCTGAATGGGCATGTTGCGCGACAAGGGGAGGGAAACCGAAGATGCCGATGCCGATGACGACGCCGACCAGCACCATGGTCGCGTCCATGACCGACAGGCCGGTGGGCGCGCGGCTGTTCACGGTGTCAGGAACGGCGCTCATGGTTGCACGCGCCATGGACATGGGTCGGCACGCAGGGAAAGGCCGAGGGAGGAAGGGATGTCAGGGGGGCGCGCGGTGGAAGTGGAGGGCAGATTCGCGAGGAAACGCGAGCGGAGCAATGACATGCAATTCTCCCGGGGGGTGGACGCGCAGAAACGGCTTCAGGGCAAATGTCGGCATATGCTGACAATTGCCTGAACATAAAGCGACCGTTACCGAACAGGGAAAGTTCCGCAGGGTTTTCCTGGGTTAGCGCGGCAGACGAGAGCGGGAAGGGACACCTTTTAACATTAAAGCTTTATCTCAAGCGTAGTTAGTAAGTCATTGAGTAAAAAGCAATAAAGTTGCTGGAGATATCCAAGACTTAAAGTAAATTCTTAGAAGTGATATCTCAGGATTCGCCCGCTGATTTATCGCCTCCCGATCGCCAAATAAATTCACACCCGCCGCGAGAACCCGCTGCTATCCTGTTTTTTCGCTCTGACGCCTGCGCCTTCGCGCGGACGAACGGCAGCCACCGCACTTCAGGAGCATCGACATGAAGCTTTCCCATCGCGCGTTGATCGCCGCATTGGCGCTGTCCGCCATCGGCGGCGTTGCCCCCTCCGCCATGGCGCACCACGGCTGGTCGTGGGCGGAATCTGAACAAATGACATTGCAGGGCACGGTCGAACAGGTGCAGATCGCCCCGCCGCACCCCACGCTCAAGGTCCGCGCCAAGGACGGCGTGTGGACGGTCGAACTCGGTAACCCCAGCCAGACAAAGGAAGCGGGATTCGTGGAAGGTTCCGCCAAGCCCGGCGATGCGATCACCGCCGTCGGCAACCGTGACCAGGACGCGGCCGCCAAACGCATGAAGGCCGTGCAGGTGACCGTGGGCGGAAAGACCTACGACATTTACCCAAGCCGCATCAAGAAACCCTGAGCTCCCGCGCCGGATGCCTGAACTGCTGCGGCTTGCGCTCGAACACCTTGAATCCGTTCCGCCGGCGCTGTGGCTGCGCCGGTCCGGCGTTCTCTATCTTCTGGTGAACGCCGCGCACATTGGCGCCATTGGCCTGTTGATCGGGTCCATCGTGCCGCTGGATCTACGCCTGCTCGGCATCCTGAAGCCGAACGCGCTGGCCGTCCTGGCGCCGGTGCTGGCGCGCACTGCCGCAACGGGCCTTGCATTGGCGGTGCTGACGGGCGCGGTGCTGTTTTCGGTGCGTCCGCTCGAATATCTGGAGAATCCCGCGTTCCTGGTGAAGATGGCGCTGCTGGCCGCCGGTGCGATCAACGCCTGGCTCGTGCACCGGGGCCGCGCGTGGGCCGGCGTCGAGAACGGCGGCCGGCCAACCGGGATGCTTCGCGCGCAGGCTGGTGCGTCGCTGGCGCTTTGGCTGGGATGCCTGGTCGCGGGGCGCTGGATCGGGTTTCTGTAGCGGCCCGGATCAGCAAAAAGGGATACCCTGCGCATTCACATACAGCGCAAAAAGGCATTGCCCGGTCACCATGAACAGCCGGTTGCGCCGCGCGCCGCCAAAGCACAGATTGGCACAGCGGTCGGGCAGGGCGATGCGGCCGATGGCTGTGGCGTCGGGTGCAAAGACCATCACGCCGCTCAGTTCCGGACCCGGGCCCCAGCCGGCCCAAAGATTGCCCTCGGTATCGCAGCGGATGCCGTCCGGGATCGCTTCAAGGCTTGCCTCCACAAATGTGCGCCCTTCATCCAGCGTGCCGTCCTCTCCAACCCCGTAAACCAGGATGCGGTTAGGAGAAGAGCCGTTGTCCACGACGTACAGCAGCCGTTCGTCCGGCGAAAAACACAAACCGTTCGGATTGTGGATGCCCCGGACCACGACCTGTAGCCGTCCCGATCCGGGGTCCAGCCGATAGACGTGCGTCGGGAGTTCCGGGTCGGCCGTGAAACCTTCGTAGTTACTCAAAATGCCGAACACCGGATCGGAGAACCAGATCGATCCATCTCGCCGCACAACCACATCATTCGGCGCATTCAGGCGCTTGCCCTCGAACCGGTCGGCCAGCACCGTCACTGTGCCGTCGTACTCGGTCCGCACCACGCGCCGCTCGCCATGTTCGCAACTGACGAGCCGGCCCTGGCGGTCGCGTGTGTTGCCGTTCGCGTACCCGGAAGGCCGACGGTGCACCGATACCGCACCCGTTTCCTCGTCCCATCGCAAAAGGCGGTTGTTGGGGATGTCGCTCCAGATCAGGCACCTGCCGTCTCCGAACCACACCGGACCTTCGCCATACCGGACGCCCGTGGCCAGCCGTTCGATGCTGGCGTTCGTGAGCCGGATCTTGAGGAATCGGGGATCCAGCACCTCGACGGCCGGATCGGGATAGCGTTCGCTGGGTTCCCACATGGGACCTCCTGTAGCCAGGTCGCAAGCTGGCAGGCGGCTAGCTTGCCGGGATGGAATTGCCGCGTCCATCCGCCTGTAGCAGCAAGCCGCCTGCCCGGACGGGTCCCGCGTCCGTGCGGTTCACCTGAATCAGGTGAACCGCAGCGTGCCGGCATCAGTTTCCGGTAGGCAGGGAAAGCTTGAAGCCGTCCTTCGCCAGACTTTCGCGGACGTACTGGAACCGCTCGTAGCCGGACAAGGTCAGCGGTCCGTCATAGCCTTCGCTTTGCATCTTGCGGGGCGGGTAGTCGATGTACGTCTTCATCAGTGGCGCGACGGCGTCGTTGATCATGACCATCGTCCAGGTTCGCTCCGTGACGTTGCTCATGAAGATGTCGTAACGCTCCTGCGGGTCGGCCCACAGGTCGAACACCTGGGGCACCGTCGCAACATAGGACTCCGCGCCTTTCCACCCCAGGTTCGTATCCACGGCAAGCCCGCCCGTCACCGCGCCATCGTCGCCGCGCAGGTTGAACACCGCCTTGTAGTTGGCGACGCGCACGGCGCCCGGCGACAGCTCGTTCTCGGTGAAGTAGAACCACGACTTGCGGTCGCACTTGCCGGTGCCAAAGAGGACGGGCGACATGTCATAGCTGTCGAAGATGATCGGCTTGTCTTCGCGGTCGTTCGTGGGCAGCTTCACGCCAGCAATCGCGGCAAACGTCGCCATCAGATCAAGGCCACCCACCAGACTGTGATCTTTGGCGCCCGCGGCGATCTTGCCGGGCATCCACGCGATCGCCGGAACCCTGTTGCCGCCTTCGCGCACCGTGCCTTTGGTACCGCGCAGCGGGGTGTAGCCCGCATCGGGGTAGACGTCCTGCCAGGCGCCATTGTCCGTCGTGTAGAACACCAGCGTGTTCTTGTCCAGGCCCAACTCGCGGATCTTGTCCATGATGCGGCCGATCCGTGCGTCCAGTTCCACGACCGAATCCGCGTACTTGCTCTTGGACATGGACTTATGAACGTAGTCCGGATCAGGCATGTTGGGCTGGTGCACCTTCATGAAGTTGATACTCATGAAGAACGGCTGCTCGGATTTGGCGTTGCGGTCCAGATAGTCCAGCGAGGCCTTCTCGACGTAACGGTCAAAGAAGGGAATTCCGACGACGCCTTCACGGCCGTTGACCATCGGCGTGTCGACGTATTGACCATTGATCTTGAACTCCTCGCGCGGCTTTTCGCCGGCGTTGCCAGACAATGCGCCCTTGGTGACGCGCTGGAACATCTCGCGCACGTCGGCGGGCATGTCGGGGAACCACGTGGGATCCGCGTAGGTGTAGGCGTTCAGGTGATAGAGGCCCGCATACTTCATCTCGTCGTAGCCCTGGGCGTTCGGCAGGGCATAGTCGGCTTCGCCCAAGTGCCATTTGCCGGTGAAGAACGTCTTGTAGCCGGCCGTTTTCAGGACCGAACCAAGCGTCCATTCGGCCGCCGGCAGGCCGCCGCCCTGGCCTTGAAAGGCCACCGTGGTCATGCCGCTGCGATTGGGGATGCGGCCGGTCTGCATCGCGGCGCGGCCGGGGGTGCAACTGGGTTGCGCGTAGAACGAGAAGAAGGTCATGCCTTCGGAGGAAAGCCGGTCGATGTTGGGCGTTGGCATGCCGCGGCCGATGCCGCCGCCATACGGACCGAGATCGCCGAGGCCGGTGTCGTCGGAGACAAGCAGGATGATGTTGGGTTTGCGCTGATCCTGCGCGGAAGCGGGGGCACAGATGGCCGCTCCCGCCAGGAAAAGTGCTGCGGCACCGCAAGTGAGCGTTCGTTTGGTCGCCATTTTCAACTCCGTGATGTGAGAGTGAAATCAACCGCACGAAGCTGCAAACCGTGCGGTTCACATTGGCCTACGTACTTGGGAGTGTTCAATCCGGGACGCGTAGTCCGGGACGCGGAGTCCGGGACGCGGAGTCCGGGACGCGCAGTCCGGGACGCGGAGTCCGCGGGATTTGAACTGCAATAATTTTCATCTTCCTTTCCCGCCTGTCAACGAGATTCTGCGATGCGCTTGCATTCATGCGCCGCATTGGTCAACACGGACCGGCGCGGCAGTATCACGCGTTGACTGCGCTTGCGCGATTGCCAGTCAAAGCGGGTTGCTCTTATCGTTGTTGCGTTCCGGACGCGCCAGCGTACCGCTCGCACGTTCCTCCGGTAATCGCACACGCGAGGTTCCCATGGACTACTCGTTTCTCCTGGCAGGCTTGGCGGCGGCGTTCTTTGTGGCGCTGTTTGGCGCCATCGCATTGGGCAAGCGATTGGGCAGAAAACTTGAGGAGAACGGCGGGGCAGGGGTGGCGGCGATCGAGGCATCGGTGTTTGCGCTGCTGGGGCTGCTGGTCGCGTTTACGTTCTCGGGCGCCGCGCAGCGTATGGCGGACCGGCGCGATCTCTTGATCCAGGAAGTCAACGCCATCGGCACGGCATGGCTGCGGGTCGATCTGCTGCCTCCCGCCGCGCAGCCGGCGCTGCGGGCGCAATTTCGCCACTACGTCGATCAACGGATTCTTTATGAACGCCATGTCGCCGATCTGGATGCGCGGACGGGGATTGCAGCCAAGGCCAGCGCGCTGCAAATGGACATCTGGCGGGCCTCCGTCGGGGCGGCGCGGGACGATGTTGCGCCGCCGCTGGCGGCTTCGTACGTGCAGGCGGTGAATGACATGTTCGATGCGGCGACCGCGCTTGTCGCCGCCCAGAAGGTGCATCCGCCCATGGCGGCCTACGTTTTTCTGGGATTTCTTGCGCTGATCTGCGCCGGGCTGGTGGGCGTGAAGCTGGCTGCAACGCAACGGGGGACGCTACTGCACGAGCTGATCTACGCACTGGTCATGACCGCGGCGCTGTACATCATCATCGACTTTGAATTTCCCCGAATCGGCACAATACGCATCGACCAGAGCGACGCGTTGCTGGTGTCGCAACGCCAGGCCATGGTCGATCCCGCCGTCGTCCTGCCCGTAATGCCGCGGCTGCCGTAAGCGCAGGCGTATGCCCATACCCGCGAATCCGGTGCAGTCGCACTAGCGCAGTTGCGTTTTGCCGGCACACGGCATCCGTGCTTATATTTCCGAAGCCCGTCGCGGGCCGGCCCTTTGGGAGATCACCATGGCGCTGAGCGATGTGCGGGGCAATCCCGTTTCCAGCGATGAACCGGCGTCGATGGCCGCTTACGAACAGGCGCAAAGCCTGTTCCACGGCTATTACGGCGATCCCTTGGGCATCATCGACGGGGCGCTTTCCGAAGACCCCGTCTTCGTCATGGGCCACCTGCTGCGCGCGGGCATGATGATTACCGCCAGCGACAAGTGCGTCGAGCCGCTGCTGCGCGAAAGCGTGGAGGCCGCCGAAGCGCTCGTCGATATCGCCAATGATCGGGAACGTCGTCATACGGCGGCGGCGCGCGCCTGGCTCGAAGGGAATTTCTCTACCGCGCTGCGGCGCTATGCCGACATCCTTGCCGATTACCCGCACGACACGCTGGCGCTCCAGGTGGGCCACATCGGCGACTTCCTGCTTGGCCGCTCGGCGATGTTGCGCGACCGCGTGGCCGGCATTCTGCCCGCGTGGAACTGCAAGATGCCCGACTACGGTTACGTGCTGGGCATGCACGCCTTCGGGCTGGAAGAGACCAATCTCTATGCCGCAGCGGAAGCCCAGGGCCGCCGCGCGCTGGATCTGAATCCGCGCGACCCGTGGGCCGTGCACGCGGTGGCTCATGTGCTGGAAATGCAGGGCAGGGTGGACGAGGGCATTGCCTGGCTCAATGGCCGGCGCGACGACTGGTCCAGCGACAACATGCTGTCCATCCACAACTGGTGGCACCTGGCCTTGTTTCACCTGGACCGCGAGGACATGGCCGAAGTGCTTGCCCTGTACGATGACCGGCTGCGTGAAACGTCCACGGGGCAAGTGCTTGACCTGATCGACGCGTCGGCGATGCTGTGGCGCCTGTTGCTGCGCGGTGTCGATGTCGGGTGGCGGTGGCGGCAGCTTGCCGAAGTCTGGCAGGCGCGCGGCGGCACGGGCTACTACGCCTTCAACGATGTACATGCGTTGATGGCCTACCTGGGCGCCGGCGACGGGGCGGCGGCGCAGTCGCTGATCGAATCGATGGAAGCCGCCGCGCAGGGCGCCGGCACCAACGCCATGATGACGCGCGACGTGGGACTGCCGGTGGCGCACGCGCTGGTGGCGTTCACGCGCGAAGACTACGCGTTGGCCGCGAATCTGTTGCGCGACGTGCGCCTGATTGCGCACCGCTTCGGCGGCAGCCACGCTCAGCGTGACGTGCTGGCGCTGACGCTGGTCGAGGCGGCGCTGCGTGATGGCGCGCGGTCGCTCGCAAAGGTGCTGACCGCCGAACGCATGAGTCTCAAGCCGAACAGCGAGGGCAACCGCAAGCTGGCCTCGCGGGCCGCGGCGCTATAACGGCAGCAAAAGCTACGCCTGCATTGCGAAAGGATTCTCTTGAAGGAGAACGCGCATGAAAAAGCACGCGAAGGTCGGATTGGCGTTGGTGGCCATACTGGGCGCGACGGGCGCGATCGGCGCGTATGTCGTGGTCTCTACGCCGCGGGCAGGCCCGCCCGTCGTCACGCTGGGAGACGGCAAGCAGGGCCCAGCAGCGATGGCCTGGATACCCGGCAACGAATTCCTGATGGGCAACGACCACCAGATGTCGCAACCGAACGAGCGCCCGGCGCACAAGGTGCGCGTCAGCGGGTTCTGGATGGACGTGCACGACGTCACCAACGCGCAGTTCCGACGTTTTGTCGAGGCGACCGGCTACGTGACGACTGCCGAGCAGAAGCCGCGCTGGGAAGACTTGCGCGTCCAGCTTCCGGCTGGCACGCCGCGTCCCGACGACAGCGCCTTGCAGGCGGGCGCCTTGGTGTTCACCGGGACAGAGACCGAGGTGTCGTTGCGCGACTATTCCCGCTGGTGGCGCTTCGTTCCGGGCGCAAACTGGCGGCATCCCGAGGGGCCGGACAGCAACATCGATGGCAAGGACGATCACCCGGTCGTGCAGGTGTCTTACGAGGACGCGCAAGCCTACGCCAAATGGGCGGGCAAGCGGCTGCCGACGGAGGCCGAGTGGGAGTTCGCCGCCCGGGGCGGCCTGGAGCAAGCCACCTATACGTGGGGCAACGAGTTGCTTCCGCAGGGCAAGGCGATGGCCAACATCTGGGACACCCGGCAGCCCCAGCCGTTTCCCGTCGTCATGGATGAAAAGGTGCAGGTCGGCACCACGCCGGTGGGCAGCTTCCCCCCCAACGGCTATGGCCTGTACGACATGGCGGGGAACGTCTGGCAATGGACGTCGGACTGGTATCGCGCGGATGCCTTCAAGTTTCAGGCGCAGTACCGCCAGCCGCCGCAGGACCCGGCCGGACCCGCCGACAGCTTTGATCCCGACGACGGCGGCACGCCCGTGTCGGCGCCCAAGCGCGTGACCCGCGGCGGATCCTTTCTTTGCAGCGACACGTATTGCATCAGCTACCGCGCCAGCGCGCGGCGCGGCACGGATCCGCTCAACCCCATGTCGCATATCGGCTTTCGTACCGTCATGACACCGCAGCAGTGGAAGGCGGCGCAGGTGTCTCAAGGCAGCATCGCCAGCCGTTGATGCCTGTTTGCCGTGCGGGGCGCGGACAGGGGAAATCGTTCAAAAGGGTGTCACCACCGCGCCATGCGCGCGCTCGGGAGATCGTCATGCACGCTTCGATTCAACATCGCTCCATGCGGCGGCTGGCCTGGATGTGGCTCTGCATCGTGTGCCTGCTGGCCGGCTGCGCCGCGTCCGACCGCCAGAAGCAGGCGGAGCTGGCGTCCTGGACCGACGGGCCATCCCGTGTGGCCATCGTCGCGTTCGTGAAGGCAGTCACCGAACCAGGCAGCCCGGACTTCGTGCCCGAGGAAGATCGCATCGCCGTGTTCGACAACGACGGCACGCTGTGGAGCGAAAAGCCGATCTACTTCCAGGTGATGTTCTCGATGGACGAGGTCCACGCGCTGGCGCCGTCGCATCCGGACTGGGCCACCCGCCAGCCTTTCATGGCGGTGCTGCAGAACGATCATGCCGCGGTGGCCAAGTCCGGCGAGCGCGGCATGATGGAAATAGTAATGGCGACCAACACCGGCATGCCCGTCGCGCAGTACACGCAGCGCGTCGATCAGTGGCTGCAAACCGCGCGCCATCCGCGCACCAAACTGCCGTACGACAGCATGACGTACGTGCCGATGCGGGAGCTGCTGGATTACCTTCGCGCGCGCGGCTTCAAGACCTACATCGTGTCGGGCGGCGAAACCGAGTTCATGCGGGTCTGGACGCAGAAGGCCTACGGCATCCCGCCGGAACAGGTCATCGGCACGGCGTTCGGCAGCGAGTTCGTGGCAAGCGGCAACGGGTACGCGCTGATGCGGTTGCCGAAGCTGGACTTCAACGACGACGGCCCCGGCAAACCCGTCGCCATCCAGCGTCACATCGGCAAGCGTCCCATACTGGCCTTCGGCAACTCCGACGGTGACCTGCAGATGCTGCAATGGACCACCGCCGGGCCGGGCAAGCGGTTCGGCGGCATCGTTCACCACACCGACGCCAAGCGCGAATGGGCCTACGACCGCGATTCGAGCGTCGGTCGTTTAGACAAGGCCCTGGACGCGGCGCAGGCCAATGGATGGACGGTCGTCGATATGGAGAAGGAGTGGAAGCGGATCTATGCGCAGGATTGGCAGTGATGCGCACCGGAGAGCGGCGCCGCTCGCTCTCCGGGTCAGGCTTCAGAGGCCTCAGGGCGTCACGATGTTGAACCAGAACTCGAAGTTGTCCAGCGACGCAAACATGTCGGTAATTTTCTGCTGATCGCCGCTGACCTTGACGTCTCCCTTTTCCAGCGCCTCCTTGAGCGTCATTTCCTTGAGCATCATGCGGTTCAGCGACTCTCGGCTGAGCGACATGCTCGCTGTCGGTTCCTTGGCCTGCTTGCCCTCGGTGTGATTCAGCACGCTGTTCACCATTTCCAGTGTGTACTTCTCGTTGGTGTCGGTGAAATCCAGATTCAGCACCACATGCTTGCCGGCGGCTTTCTCGCGGTTAAGGCGCACCGCGAAATAGTCGAACAGCATGTCCAGCGTCATCGCGCGCACGGTATCGGGGCTGGCGGTGTCCGGCACCGGCAGCTTTTGCACGCCTTCGCGCAATTCCTTGGCGCCGGTCAGGTAGAAATTGCGCCACGGGCCGCTTTCGGCCTGATAGCCCATCTGCTCCAGAGCATCGGCCTGCAGGTTCTTGGCTTCCTGGTTGTCGGGCTCGGCAAAGACCGCATAGTTCACGACCTCGGCGACCCAGCGGTAGTCGCCCTTCTTGTAGTAATCGCGCGCTTTGGAAAGAATGGCGGGGACGCCGCCCATCATGTCCACGTAGCGCTTGGACGCCTCCTGGATGGGCAGCGTGTGCAACGTGGCCGGATTTCCATTGAACCAGCCCAGATACAGGACGTACGTCGCGCGCACGTTGTGGTTCAGCGAGCCGTAGTAGCCGCGGTTTGAAAACTTGGTGGCGATTGCCTCCGGCAGCTTGACCTGTTCAGCAATTTCTTCCTTGTTGAAACCCATGTTGGCCAGCCGCAGGGTTTCGTCGTTGATGTAGCGGTACATGTCGCGCTGCAGCCCCAACTGCTCCTGAACCTCTTTCTGGCCCCAGACCGGCCAATGGTGCATGGCGTACATCACCTCGACGTCGTCACCCCACATGGCCAGTGCCTCATTCAGGTATTTGGACCACGCCAGCGGATCGCGTATCTTCGCGCCGCGCAGCGAATAGGTGTTGTGCAGGGTGTGGGTGGAATCCTCTGCCGTATTGAGCGCCTTTTTCTCCTTGATGTAATACAGCATCTCCGCCGGCGCTTCGCTGCCCGGGGCGTACAGGAATTCGTAGGTCAGTCCGTCGATGGTGCGCGTTTCGCCCGTCTTCTCGATGATGTCCGTAGGCGGAATGAGGGTTACCGTGCCCGCCGAGGTTGTCGTGCCCAGCCCGGCGCCGACTTGCCCGGTGGCGCTGGGCGGCAGCAGGTTGCCGTACATGTAGCTGGCGCGGCGGCTCATCGCGGTGCCCGCCATGACGTTCTCGGCGACTGCGTGCTCCAGGAACCCGAGGGGTGCGTAGATTTTTACCGAGCCTGCCTTGACGTTCACCTCGTCCACCACGCCGCGCACGCCGCCGTAGTGGTCGACGTGGCTGTGCGTGTAGATCACTGCAACCACAGGCTTTTTGGGCCGGTGCTCGAAATAGAGGTCCAGCGCCGCCTTGGCCGTTTCGGTGGAGATGAGCGGATCCATGATCGTCAGGCCTTCCTTGCCCTCGACGATGGTCATGTTGGACAGGTCGTAATTGCGGACTTGGTAAATCCCATCTGCCACCTTGAACAAGCCCGAAATGTTCAGCAGTTGCGACTGCCGCCACAAGCTGGGGTTGACCGTGTCGGGGGCCGGCGCGCCTTCCTTGATGAAGTCGTACTTGGTCGGATCCCAGACCAGGTTGCCTTGCTCGCCCTTGATCATTGCGGAGGGCAGGGGAGCGATGAACCCCTTGTGGGCAAGTTCAAACGACGTCTTGTCGGAAAAGGGCAATTCCTTGAGCAAGGCTGCGTTGGCGTCTTTGGTGGCGGCCTCTGCCGGCTTGGGCGCGTTCTGGGCCCCGGCCGGCAGCGGCACGGCCATCGCCAGCGTAAGCGTGGTCAGTACTGGCGCCAGGCGACGGCGCTTGGACAGCAGATCTACGGAAAGGCGTGCAGGTGCAGCTTGCATCATGGTGTCGACTCCAGACAGAAACGTGAAAGGCCGGCTGCGGTGAGCAGCGGGTCGCCAGAATTGCTGTGGTCCAACTTATGTGCAGCGTGGTGGGTCGCGATGTGCTGATAGGCGCGACGTGGAGCGAGAAGGGAGACTTGCGGTTGATCTGAGAAAAAGCCAAGACAGGTTGCGGGAAAGGATGGGGACGCGTCAACGCCTACGTTGCAACCAGAAATCGTTCAACCCCCCACTGCGAACAAGTCTTGGTATCATTTGGCGGTTCTCGCCGCTTGACCGCTTTCCCGGCAGGCGGCTTTTCCGTGTCATCGCGCTGCTTGCCGGGGCGTTTGAGCTTGTCCAACCCCCTCCAGCCGATCCAGCTTTTCTGCGAAACCCATTACGAATGGCTTTGCCAATGGTGGCGGCGCCAGCTCGGCCACGGCGATCATGCATCGGATTTCGCGCATGACACCTTTCTGCGCGTGTTGCGCTATCCCGAAGAAGTCCGCACCCTGCGGCAGCCTCGCGCCTACCTGACCACCATCGCACGAGGCCTGCTGAACGAGCATTGGCGCCGCCGTTCGCTCGACCGCGCCGCATTGGCGTTGCGGCAGGATATCCAGGACTGCTTCGGACGGCCGGCAAAGGCGGGTGCCCAGCGGCGTCACCACGATGGGGCGATTGATCAAGATCGGATGCTGGAGCATGAAGCCGATAAGGTGCTCGTCCGTCCATTTCGGATCCGCCAACCCCAGCTCGTCGTAAGGCGAGCCCTTTTGCCGGAGCGCCTCGCGCACGGGCATTTCCATGGAGGCGATCAACGACTTCAGCGTAGCGGCATCGGGAGGCGTCTTCAGGTACTCGATGATCTGGGGCTATTCGCCGCTATTGCGGATAAGCGCGAGGACGTTACGTGAAGTCCCGCAAGCAGGGTTGTGATAGATCGTGATCGAAGTCATGACATGCCTCGGTGAGAGCCAAACAAAAAATCCACGCCGCCGAAAGTTGCGACTGCGCTTGCCATCGCAGCGTCAGTTGCGCGCGGCGCCGGCTTCGTACCAGCCCTTGCTCTGATTCACGATCCGCACGACGAGCAGCATGACGGGAACTTCGATCAGTACGCCGACCACTGTGGCCAGCGCCGCCCCGGACTGAAAGCCGAACAGGCTGATCGCAGCCGCGACCGCGAGTTCGAAGAAATTGGACGCGCCGATCAGCGCGGACGGGCACGCGATGCTGTGCTTTTCGCCGACCCGGCGATTGAGCCAGTACGCCAGGCCGGAATTGAAGAACACCTGGATCAGAATGGGCACCGCCAACATCGCAATCACCAAAGGCTGCCCGATGATGGCTTCGCCCTGAAACGCGAACAGCAGCACCAGCGTCAGCAGCAGGGCGGCCATCGAGAACGGACCGATCCGCGCCAATGCGGCATCGAAGGCCGCCTGACTGCGCCGCAGCAAAGCGCGGCGCCACACCTGCGCCAGGATGACCGGCGCCACAATGTACAGTCCCACGGAAACGAGCAAGGTGTCCCACGGCACGCTGATGGCCGACAGGCCGAGCAGCAGGCCAACCACGGGAGCGAATGCAAACACCATGATCGTGTCGTTCAGCGCCACTTGAGACAGCGTGAAAACCGGATCCCCGCCGGTCAACCGGCTCCAGACGAACACCATTGCCGTGCACGGGGCGGCGGCAAGCAGGATCAGACCCGCGATGTAGCTGTCGAGCTGGTCGGCCGGCAGCCAGGCGGCGAAAACGTGGCGGATGAACAGCCAGCCCAGAAAGGCCATGGAGAACGGCTTGACCGCCCAATTGATGAACAGCGTGACGCCGATGCCGCGCCAGTGCTGCTTGACCTGACCGAGTGCGCCAAAGTCCACCTTAAGCAGCATCGGGATGATCATCACCCAGATCAGAATGCCGACCGGCAAATTGACCTGGGCGACCTCCAGGCTACCGATGGCCTGGAAAACGCCCGGGGCCGCCTGGCCCAATGTCACGCCCAGGACGATGCAGAGAACGACCCACAAGGTGAGATAGCGCTCGAAGACGTTCATGGGAGGGCGCTGGGGCGCCAGGGGTGCGGCGGGTGCAGTGGAAGGCATGGGTTTCATTCAGGGAAGGCGGGCTCGGCGGATCTGTCTCCGCCGACGCTGGGACGTGGGTTGCAGGAGAGGGTGGGGCTCAGTCAGCAGGATTCGCAGGCGCCGCGATCGGTGACTGCGCAAGGCGCACCCGCGCAGCAGTGTTCGGTCAAATAGCCCAGCAGACCGTTCATCCGGGAAAAGTCGGCGCGGTAGATCAGGTTGCGGCCCTGCTGTTCGACGGAGACCAGGCCAGCATGCGCCAGCTCTTTCAGGTGGAATGACAACGTATTGCGCGCCACGGCGAGCTGGTCGGCAAGTACGCTGGGGGTCAGGCCTTCTGGACCGGCGACGACCAGGGCGCGAAACACGCGCAGGCGTTGCGTATGCGCCAAGGCGGCGAGGGCGAGCACGGCATGTTCTTCATTCATGCGCCGAATAATACAACGATTGTTGAACTATCGAATAGTTAGAAATGCGGATGCAGGTCGCCTTAAATCAACGCTGGAAATCTCCCCCCGCGCTCTCATCCAGCAACCAATCCCGAAACGCCGCGACCGCAGGGATGGCCAACTTGTCCGGCGACGCCAGGAAAAAGTACCCAGCGCCCGTGCTGAATTCCTCGTCCAATGCCGGCGCCAGCACGCCTTGCCGTAACTCATCCTCCACTAGGAACGTCGGCAAAAGCCCAACGCCCAAGCCTGACGCCACCGCCTGGATCAGGTGCGTGGTCAGTTCAAACTGCGCGCCCCAGCGCATCGAGCGCACGGGTAGTCCGTGGGATTCGAACCAGCGTTGCCACACGGCCGGCCGGGCCGCGACTTGCAGCAGCACGTGCTGGACGAGGTCCGCGGGCCCGCGGATGGTCTGCCGCGCGGCGATGTCGGGGCTGATGACCGGGATGACGTGTTCATTCATAAGCCGATGCGGGACCAATCCCGGCCAGTCGCCATCGCCCACGGCGATCACGGCGTCGATGCCGGCCAGATCCAGGTCGAAGCGCGTCACGCGGGAATGCAGGTGAACCAGAATGCCGGGATGGCGCGCATAGAAGCGGTGCAGCCTGGGCATCAGCCACTTCGCCGTAAATGTGGGCAACGCGGCCAGGTGGAAGGCGCCTCGGCCGGTGCGGTGCGAAATGGCCTGAAGCGATGCGCTGCGGATGCGCTGCAGGGCGGCGGCCAGTTCCTTCTGGTATCCCGTGCCCGCTTCGGTAAGCACAATCCGCCGCTTCTCCCGGCGAAAGAGCGCGACTTCCAGCAGATCCTCCAGCGCCTGCACCTGCCGGCTGACGGCGCTTTGCGTCAGCGCAAGCTCGGTCGCCGCTCGCGTAAAGCTCAGATGGCGGGCGCTGGCTTCGAAGGCCAACAGCAGGGACATGGAGGGGGTGAGGCGGCGCGGGTTCATTCAATTCGTGCATGAAAATGGTGGCCCCAATATAGCGGAATTGCCCGCGCCGACAGCTTTCACACTGGTAGACCCATGCCGTGCACCTGGCGAATCATTCATAAACCGAATGATCTATCCAACAATTTTCCGTTTTTCCGCCACGCGCTTTGGCAAGAGAATGAGGTCTACAGGGCGCACCTTGCGATCCATCAGGCGCAGGGTGGCGCGACGCGGTCAAGATAGGTCGGCCAGAGTTCAGCTCTGACTGATCAAGCTTTTTTCGTACGGAGGTAAAGATGGATTTGGGTATCAAAGACAAGACGGCGCTGGTGTTGGGCGGCGGCGGTGGTCTGGGCAGCGCCATTGCACAGTCGCTGGCGCGCGAAGGCGCCAAGGTGGTCGTCGCCGATCTGAACCTTGACGCCGCAACGGCCACCGCCGACGGCCTCAAGGCCCAGGGCCTGTCTGCCTTTGCCCTGCAATGGGATCTGCGCGCGTTGGACGCCTTTGAGAGCCAGGTGGCGTGGATCGAGGCCAACGTTGGTCCTGTCGATATCCTGGTCAACAACACCGGCGGCCCGCCGCCCACGCCGTCTTTCGGGCAGCAGGCTGACCTTTGGCGCGAGCATTTTGAAGGGATGGTGCTGTCCGTCATCAAGCTGACTGATCGCATCCTGCCCGGCATGCGGGAACGGCAGTGGGGCCGCATCATCACCAGCACCTCGTCGGGCGTGATTGCGCCGATTCCGAATCTGGGCATCTCCAACGCGCTGCGCATGTCGCTGGTGGGGTGGTCCAAGACGCTGGCGCGCGAAGTGGGCAAGGACGGCATCACGTCGAACATCGTGCTGCCGGGGCGTATTGCGACGGCGCGCATCTCTTTCCTGGACGAAGCCCGGGCCAAGCGCGAAGGGCGCAGCGTGGAGGACGTCAGCCGCGAAAGCACCAGCGCGATTCCGGTGGGCCGTTATGGTGACCCGCAGGAGTACGGCGACGCGGTTGCGTTCCTGGCCAGCGCGCGGGCCAGCTACATCACCGGATCGACGATCCGCGTGGACGGCGGGCTCATCGCCAGCATCTAGGGCCTGGCGCCTGAATCAAATCATTGGAAAAATAGACATGAAACTGACTGCTGACGCGAAAGGCGTTTATCCCATCGCCCCGACGCCGTTCTTCGACGATGGTTCCGTCGATCACGCCTCGATCGACCGCATGATGGAGTTCTATCTGGCTTGCGGCTCGACCGGCCTGACCGTATTGGGCCAACTGGGCGAAGCGCCCAAACTGGACTTCACTGAATCCCTGGATATCGCCTCGCAAGTGATCGGAAAATCGCAGGGCATTCCCATCGTGGTGGGGGTGTCGGCGCCCGGCTTCGCCTCCATGCGTTCGCTCACGCGCGAGGTGATGGACCGCGGCGCGGCCGGCGTCATGATCGCGCCGCCCAACACCTTGCGCACCGATGATCAGATCGTCAACTACTACCATCAGGCGGTGGAGGCCATTGGGGACGACGTTCCGTTTGTACTGCAGGACTATCCGCTGACGTTCTCGGTGCAGATGGCGCCCACGGTCATCCGGCGGATCGTGACCGATCTGGCTTCGTGCGTCATGCTCAAGCACGAAGACTGGCCGGGCCTGGAGAAGATCTCGGCGCTGCGCCGCTTTGAAGCCGAAGGCGCCATGCGGCATATCTCGATCCTGTGCGGCAACAACGGCCTGTTCCTGGACTACGAAATGGCGCGCGGCGCCGACGGCGCCAACACCGGATACTGCTTTCCGGACATGCTGTGCGACTTCGTCAAATGGGTGGGCGAGGGCAGGACCGAAGAGGCGCATGATCTGTTCGATGCGCACCTGCCGCTGCTGCGCTACGAACAGCAGCCGGGTGTCGGCCTGGCCGTGCGCAAGTACGTGATGATGCGCCGGGGCATTCTGACCAGTGCGGCGCAACGCCGGCCCGGTGCTGCGCTGACCACCCAGGCGCGGACTGAGGTTGATCATCTGTTGGCGCGCCTGGGCAAGCGCGACGCGCGCGCGCGGGATCTGGTTTAAGGCATCTGCCGCATCGAGCTCGGGCGCGCTGAGCGCCCATTCTGATTTCACAGGGAGAAAAACCCATGACCGTTTCGGACGAGGTTCATTTCAAGGCGCTGTCCGGCGTCACAACGGCAACGTTGACCACCATTTTGTTGAAGAAAGGGCTGCGCAACGTCTGGATCCGCGGCGCCTTCCCGTTGGCGCAAGGTCTCGAACGCATCGTCGGCCGCGCGTTCACGGTGCGCTTCGTGCCTGCCCGCGAAGACCTGGCCACACCGGAATCCTGGTCTTCGCCCAAATCCAGCCGCGGCGCCATCGAACAGATGCCCTCTGGCTGCATCGCGGTGGTTGACGCCATGGGCGTCAAAGACGCCGGCATCTGGGGCGACATCCTGTGCGCCCGCATGGCCAAACGGGGCGTCGCGGGCCTGGTGACCGACGGCGTGGTACGCGACCTGGCCGGTGTGCTGGGGACCAAGCTGCCAGTCTGGGCGAGCGGTGCTGCGGCGCCTCCGTCGGTGGCCGGCCTGACGTTCGTGGATTGGCAGCAGCCGGTCGCCTGCGGCGGCGTGGCCGTTTTTCCGGATGACGTGATCGTTGCCGACCAGGATGGCGCCGTCGTCATCCCGGCCGCGCTGCTGGCCGACGTGGTTGACGCCGCCGTCGAGCAGGAACGGTTTGAAGGCTGGATCATGGATGAAGTCAACAATGGCGCGGTGCTGCCGGGCTTGTACCCGCCGAATGAAGCCAACAAGGCGAAGTACGAGGCGTCCAAGAAGCGCTGACCCTTGGTGAAAGCAAAAAGGCGATGCCGGGAAACCTGGCATCGCCTTTTTTTATGTTCGAACTCGGTGTCGATCAGGCCCGCGCGCGCTCGCCGATGGTGGCCACGAATGCGCGGGCGATCCGCGCGCCAGCTTCGTCGGCGTCGACGGCAAAGCGGGCCCGGTCCTCGTCCGCCTGGGTCTCCAGCCATCCCGGCGCAATGCGATTGACCCGCTCAGGATTGCCCCGCGTCCAGTCATGAACGACGTCGCCACTGGCTTCAAAGTGGAACTGCATGCCGTAGGTTGCCCGTCCCACGCGGAAACACTGATTCTGGACGGTTTGGGATCGAGCCAGAAGGAGGGCATTTTGGGGCAGGGTGTAGGTGTCGACGTGCCACTGGAAACTGGTAAAGCCGTCCTGCAATTCGGCAAACAGCGGATCGACGCGCCCATCGTCCGTCACGGTCAGCGGCGTCCAGGAGAATTCCCGCGCCACACCCAACAGGTTGTCGGCGCCGTAAGCGCGGGCCAGCACCTGCGCACCTAAGCAGATGCCCAGCACGGACTTGCCGGCGTCGCCAAATGTGCGCATCACCGCGACCAGTTTGGGCAGGTAAGGATAAAGATCATCGTCCTGCGCACTCGGCCAGCCGCCGGGAACGATCAGGGCGTCGAAGTCGTCAAGCGCAATGTCGCCAAGACCGTCGCGATAGACGCGGAACCAGGTGATGTCGGCCTGGGCTTCGTTCAGCGCGCTCAGCAGAAGGCCGAGCTGCGTGTTCTCCATGGTTTCGATGATGGCGACGCGCGGGGTCATGGGGTCTGGATGGGGATGGGTTGGGGAGGCTTGGCGCGCATCTTATCCGATGGCGGCGTGGCGGCGGGATAAAAACGGCCATCCCTTACTTTACATAATACACATTATGCGTAATTCGTCAGTGTGCGTCTTGGGGAGCGCCCGGTCGTTAATTCAATCACGCCCACCACTGCCGGATGACCACCCCAGAAACATAAAGACCGCTTCCAAACACCCCATGGGTCACCAGGCTACGCAAACAGTTTTTCGCCGGCGTCGGTGTGCGCGACGCTGCAAATCCCGCTCCCATCGCGGGCTGCAGCACAAACAAGGGAATCACGACCGTTGCCACGCCTACCGCCAGTGCGGGCATCCATGTAGGGTCATGCAGCCAATCCGCGCCTTGCACTGTTATCAACAGAAAGGCGAACGCGATGCCGACGGCATAGTGAATCGCCCAGCCCAGCGGCCGTTCGCCGTGAATCGGCGCCGCCTTGCCGATGCTGGCGTGCGCAAACCTGCCCTGGCTCAGATGTCCGGCCAACCGCCCAACCATCGCATAGTCGAGTGTGGGAACGCCCAGCCTTTTCAGAATCATCGTCCACACATCCATCACGACGGTGGCGCCAACGCCGACTGCAACCACCTTTACCACCTCGTCCATCGACATCATTCCTGGCCCTCCCAATTGAAGCAATCACTGTTGACGGGCATGATAGAAGTTAAAGTCAACTTCAAGTCAAGGGCGGCTCTATGGATATTTCGGAAGTCGCGCGGCGCACTGGCGTCCCCGCTTCAGCGCTGCGGTTTTACGAGAAAAAGGGGTTGATCTCTGCGGTCAGCCTCGCGGGCGAACGGCGGCGGTTTGCGCCCGACGTGCTTGATCAACTGGCATTGATCGCGCTCGGGCAGGCAGGCGGCCTTTCGCTGGACGAGATTCGCGCCATGCTTTCAATCGATGGCTCCCCGCAAGTGGACCGGGAAGTCCTGTTGGCCAAGGCCGATGAGATCGATGCAACCATCAAACGTCTGAAGGCCATGAGCGAAGGCCTGCGCCACGCGGCGCAGTGCCCTGCTCCCAGCCATGCGCAATGTCCGACCTTTCAGCGCCTGCTGAAGGTTGCCGCGGCGGCACGATTGAAGGAAAGCAGGATGACGAGATGACAGGACCCGGCGGCTGAGCATTGAACGCCGGTGATCGACCAAACCAAACGGCCGCTCAGCACGCGCGCCAGTCCAGGCATACCACCGCCATTAGCTCTTCTTGGACCGTGGCTCCGCCGATAACATGCATGCGGATCAGCGCAGTTCAGTAGCCAAATCTTGCCCAGAAGCCAACCAGGAATCCGGATATGACCACCACCTACTTTGGCCTGACCGTCGTGAAAGACCGCCTGGTGCGGCTGGACGACATTCGCCGCCTGCCCTTTTTCTCGTTTTGGGAAGAAAGCAGCCGCGGCTCGGCGATTTGTGAAGGCGACGAGGGAGAGAAGTTCGTCTACCTACACGATTGGGAAAGTTTCTCGGATCTCTTCATCAAGACGGGCAAGCACCGCTACAGCGCGTAGTTGACGCAGCAAGGCCGCCACTTAGGAGGCACCGCCCTTCACTCTCCGCCTTTCCAAAATCTAATGTTACGTTATAACATTCGATTTTAGAACAAGACGCCCGTGCTTCTGCTGAGACAACGGGCCGTCAGATGCGCCCGGCCAGGCATCCAGGGGGATCGCCGCAACGCCCGCGCATCCATCCGGAGAAGTTCATGCGTTTTGATCTGTCGGGCCCCTCTGCCCACAGCAACCGCCGGCAGCGGGCCTGCCTTACCCTGATCTCGTTGGCCATTGCTCCGTTACCGGCCCTCTCGGCCGAATCGACGGAATCGACGGAGGATTCGACCCAGAATCTGGAAACCATCACCGTCATCGGAACGCGCGAACGTCCTTACCGCGCCTTTGTGGCGCCCACCGCCAACAAGAGCGACACGCTGGTCAAGGAGACGCCCTTCTCCATCCAGACGGTGACGCGGGAGTTGATCGAAGACCGCGGTGTCACCACGTTGGGCGGCGCGGTCAGCACGGTGCCGGGCGTGACAAGCCAGGTCGGATGGGGTGGCAGCAACGACCGCTTTCGGCTGCGGGGCTTTGCGACTTCCGCGAATTTGAAGAACGGCTTTCGGCGCAGCGTCTTCGCGCCGGTCGACGAACTGGTGAACATCGAGCAGATCGAGGTGCTGAAAGGCCCCGCATCGGCCTTGTATGGCCGCTTCGACCCCGGTGGCGTGGTGAACATCGTGACCAAGAAGCCGCTGGACAAGGCGCAGACAGACATCGATTTCACCGTAGGTCGCTATGACTTTTACCGCGCCACTATCGACAGCACGGGACCGTTGGGCGAGACGCTGGGTTACCGGCTGACGGGATCCCTCCAAAGCAACCACAGCTTCCGCGATTTCGTGGACAACCAGACGCAGTTCGTGTCGCCCGTGTTCCAGTGGACGCCCTCTTCCCGCACCACGGTCACGGCCGAATTCGAGTTTGGGCACAAGGAGGCGGCGTTCGACCGGGGCTTCGGCAATAGCCCGTTGTTCCTGGACGTGCCGATTCACTACAACTACGGCGAGCGGGATGCGAAGCTGAAGAACGACAGTGCGCTTGCCAGCCTGGTGCTGGACCACAAGTTCGAGAGCGGTTGGGACTTGCGAGCAGGTGTACAGGGTTCGTGGGCGCGCTCCGATGCCCATTGGTATGCGTATGGATTTCCGCCGGTCAGCGGGGCCGACACCAGCGATCCCATCGTCAATCGCCGCTTCCAGCGCAGCATCGACACGCAGAAGGACACGTCGGTCTTGGCTGAGGCGTCGCGTCGGTTCACCACCGGGCCGGTCGGCCATCGCGTCCTGATCGGCGCGGACTACAACTACGACGACTGGGACTTCACGGCTGATGCCTACATGAACCGCCTGGGATTTCCCGTCAATCTGCCGATCAGTCTATGGAATCCGGTGCATGGCGTGGAGACTGGACCGCTGCAGCACTACGATTCGTCGCGCTACACGAGCCACAACGTCGGCCTGTACGCCCAGGACGAAATGTCTTTCGGCAAGCAGTGGCGTCTGCTGCTGGGGTTGCGCCATGACCGCGCGCGCACGACGGGCGAGGCGGAGTATCTGGCAACGGATGGCGCGCTCAAGCGCTCGGACGATGCCTGGTCCCCGCGGATCGGCCTGACCTGGACGCCACGCGAGGAAGTGTCCTTGTACGGGAGCTGGTCGAAGTCCTTCCTCACAGAGCCCGGCGGCGGCATGCTGCGCAGTGGCGGCCTGCCCGAGCCGTCGCGCGGCGAGCAGTTTGAAGTGGGCGCCAAGTTCAGCCTGCTCGACGGCCGCCTGGAGCCCACCCTCGCCCTCTTTGACATCCGCCGCACCAATGGCGTGGTCAGCGATCCGGACGACTTCAACTACGTGATCCAGGCGGGCGAGCAACGCAGCCGAGGCTGGGAGCTTGACGTTCCCTACACCATCACGCCGCAGTGGCGCCTGTTGGCAAGCTATACGCATCTGACGGCCGAGATCACCGAAGACAGCGACGCCGCCATCGAAGGCAATCTGGTCGCCAACGCGCCGCGGCGCTCGGCCAGCCTGTGGACGACGTACGACCTGACGGGGTGGGCCCGCGGGTTGCGGCTGGGGCTGGGCGCGACCTACGTGGGCGCGCGGCAGGCCAACACGGCCAACAGCTTTGAACTGCCCTCTTACACGCGCTGGGACGCCAATGCCATCTATCGCTTCGGACCTGCCGAGCGCTACCGCCTGCAACTGACCGTCCAGAACCTGACCAACAAGCGCTATTACGAGTCGGGCGGCGCGTTCGTGCCCACCTATCCCGGCGCGCCGCGCACGGTCATGGTGTCGTTCGGGGTTCGTCTCTGATGTCCCTGAATGCGCACGGCCTGGTGGCCGGCTATGACAGCCGGCCCTTGCTCGGCCCTTACCATCTGCATGCGCCACGCGGCGACTTCGTGTGCCTGATCGGGGCCAATGGGGCGGGCAAGTCCACGCTGATCCGCACACTATGCGGCATGCAGCCCGTGCTGGCGGGCGACCTCCTGCTGGATGGCCACCCCTTGACGGCGCAATCCAGCCGGGACCGCGCGCGCCAGCTCGCGGTAGTGCTGACCGATCGCGTGGACACCATGCTGATGACAGGTTACGAGCTGGCATGTCTGGGCCGGTATCCCCATATCGGCTGGGGCGGCAGGCTGCGCGAGCCGGATCACGCCATCGTGCAAGCCGCCCTGCTTCAGGCGGGCGCGGCGGCGCTGGCGGGCAAGCTGGTGTCGCGCATGTCCGACGGCGAGCGCCAGAAGATCATGATCGCGCGCGCCCTGGCGCAGCAGCCCAAGGTGCTGGTGCTGGACGAGGCGACGGCATTTCTGGACCTGCCGCGGCGGATCGAGCTGATGCAGTTGCTGCAGGATTTGGCGCATCAGCAGCAATTGAGCATCGTGCTTTCCACGCATGACCTCGAGCTTGCGTTGCGTTATGCCGACGCGTTGTGGCTTATTGATGGTCAACGGCAGTTGCACACCGGCGCGCCGGAAGACCTGGCGCTGAGCGGCGCGCTGTCGGCCGCCTTCTCCGCCGAAGGACTGGCATTCGACCTGGAGCGCGGCGAGCTGCGCGTGGGCCGTGGCGGCCAGAGGCCGATACGCGTGAACGGCAGCGGCATGCGGCAAGTCTGGACCCTGCGCGCCGTGCAGCGTCTGGGTTACTGCATCCGTGACGACGCGGCGCACACCGTCGACGTGCTGGATGACGGCTACTCGCTATCGCTGGCGCAAGGCGGCGCCACGCGGCACGCTACCGTGGCGGCGTTGGCTGCAGCGCTGCGCGTGGCGCACGCAACTCGGGGGACGGCATGATCGCGTCAAGCGCATGGCGGGCCTGCATCTTGAGCCCATTGCTGGTCGCGCTGATGGCGGGCTGCACGCAGGTCTCCCCGCCGCCCGTGGATGCGCTGCCCCGGCAGACGGCCGGCCTGGACGGCCCCGCGCACAACCTGGAGGCGGCCTGCGTGAGCGACTTTCGGCCTGACGTGGACTACTTTCCGGACAAGACGGCGTTTCGTCATTCGTCGCAACTGCAAGTCGAATACGGTCCGAACTACAAGCGCGTGCGCTTTACGCCCAGCGTGGCCACGCGTGAGGTGCTGGACTTTCTGCTCGTCCAGTGCGGCACGCCCGCGCCGCCGCATGATGCGCACGTGCCGGTGATCTCGGTGCCCATCCAGCGGCTCGTGACCGGCAACTCGGCGATGCTGGGCGCACTGGACGAATTGGGCATGGTGGATGTGCTGGTGGGATCAGAAAACGTCCGCAACGCCACGGTGCCCGCCGTTCGGCAGCGCATTCAGGCCGGGTTGGTTCACGATATGTGGGGAGTCGGGCATGCCAGCATCGAGCAGATCATGGCCGTCCGGCCGGACGTCTATCTGACCTTTTACTCGGCGTATCCAGCGGCCAACATGCACCCGCGCCTGTGGGAAATGGGCGTGCGCGCCCTGCCGCAGGCTGATCATCACGAGACGCATCCGCTGGGCCGCGCGGAATGGATGAAGCTGCTTGCGCTGCTGGGAAACCGCGAAGCCCGTGCCAATGACCGCTTTGACCGCATCGAGGCGGAGTACCAGCGGCTGGCGGCGCTTGTGCATGGCGTGGCAGCACGGCCCGCGGTCATGTCGGGCTTTGCCGCAGGCCGGGCCACCTTCGAGACGTTCGGCGCGGCCAATCAGCGGGCGCAATTGATCCGCGATGCGGGTGGCGACTACGTCGTGCGCGATGCGCGTCCCAGCAGCCTGCTGTATGTGCCCTTTGAATCCATCTATGCCGATGGCGTGCTTGCCGATGTTTGGCTGGGCACGTTGGGCGGCCAGCCCGGCATTGACGCCTGGATACGCGCAAACCCTCTGCATGGCTGGTTCCGGCCGGCCGAATCGGGCCTGGTCTATGCCTGGGACCGCGGCTACACGGGCGCATGGGCCAACCCCTATCAGGACCAGAGCATGACCAAACCCCACGTGCAGCTGGCCGAAGCCATCAGCGCGCTGCACCCCGGTCGGCTGCGCATGGCCGACGGTGAATTCGAGTTCCTGCGGAGGTTGCAATGATTTCCCAGATCTGCGCGACATTCTCCATGAGCCGCCCTGCGCGTCGGGCGCAGACATGGGTGGCATTCCTGCTGCTTGCGGCGCTGATCGCGGTGCTTTTCGTCGCGGAACTGTCGCTCGGCAGTGTGGCTATTCCCTTGAAGGCGGTGTTGCAGGCCCTGCTTTCTGACGCGACACCGGAAAACCCTGCGTGGCGCGACATCGTGCTGGGCTTTCGC
Source organism: Achromobacter sp. UBA5777 (assembly GCF_002418565.1). Lineage (NCBI taxonomy): Bacteria > Pseudomonadati > Pseudomonadota > Betaproteobacteria > Burkholderiales > Alcaligenaceae > Achromobacter > Achromobacter sp. UBA5777. Next base: position 60,763 of record NZ_DIEJ01000281.1, read on the forward strand.
GCGCCACGGGCCGTGAACGCGATGGTCTCCGGCGCTGCGCTCGGCGTGGCCGGACTGATGCTGCAGACCCTGTTTCGCAACCCGCTTGCCGATCCATTCGTTCTGGGGATCGTGCACGGCGCGCGCCTGGGTTGCGCGGTACTGGTCACGTTAGCCGGCGTGGCGGGCAACGCCTTCCTGCTGCGCTACGGCCTCGTCGGGGATGTCGGCATGGCGGTGGCGTCAATCGCGGGGTCGACCCTGGTCCTGCTGTTGCTGGCCAGGCTTTCGCGTCACGTCGGCCTGGTGACGCTGCTGATCGTCGGATTGATGCTGGGTTATCTAGCAGTCGGCCTGATCAGCGTGCTGATGCACTTCATCGATGAAACGCAGGCGCGCGCGTTCAAGGTGTGGGATGACGCGAGTTTCGCCAGCGCCACCCGGCAGCAATTGCAGATCCTGATTCCCGGCCTGCTCGGCGGCATGGCTGCGTGCGCGCTGCTCGTGAAGCCGTTGAACGGCCTGTTGCTGGGGGAGCGGTACGCCCAGTCGATGGGGCTGCACGTCGACGCCGTCAAACGCGCCGCCTTGTTCGCGGCCGCCTGGCTGTGCGGGCTGGTGTCCGCATTCTGCGGGCCGGTGGCCTTTCTGGGTTTGGTGGCGGCGCAGGTCGCGCGTGCGTTCATGCGCACGGCGGACCACCGCGTGCTGCTGCCCGCCGCCGGCCTGACCGGCGCCGCGCTGGGTCTGGCGGCAGACCTGGTGGTGCATCTGCCCTGGAGCCGGCACGTTTTTCACTTGAACGCGGTCATCGGGCTGGTGGGCGCCCCGGTGGCGTTGTACATGCTGTACCGCACGCGCGCTCTGCAATCCCGGTCTTGAATCATGCAAAACCACCCTCCCTCCCCCCACGATCTGCCAGTAACCGTCCTGTCCGGCTTTCTGGGCGCCGGCAAGACGACACTGCTCAATCACATCCTCAACAATCGCGAGGGCCGGCGCGTCGCCGTCATCGTCAACGACATGTCCGAGGTCAATATCGACGCCGCGCTGGTCAGGACGGGCGGCGCGGAGCTGTCGCGCACCGACGAGAAGCTGGTCGAGATGAGCAACGGCTGCATCTGCTGCACGCTGCGGGAAGATCTGCTGCTGGAGGTGGAGCGCCTGGCGCGGGAAGGACGCTTTGACCAGCTCGTCATCGAATCGACGGGTATCTCCGAACCGCTGCCCGTGGCGGAAACCTTCACCTTCGAGGGCGAGGACGGCCGCAGCCTGGGCGAAATCGCCCGCCTGGACACGATGGTGACGGTGGTCGACGCCTTCAATTTCCTGCGCGACTACAGCTCGCGCGACCGCCTGCAGCAGCGCGGAGAATCCTTGGGGGACGAGGACGAGCGCACGGTGGTGGACCTGCTGATCGATCAGATCGAGTTCTGCGACGTCATCGTGCTTAACAAAGTGGATCTGATCACCCGCGAAGAGCGCGAGCGGCTGTTCGCCATCCTGCGCAAGTTCAATCCGCGCGCCCGCATCGAGGCCGCCGCCTTCGGCAACGTGCCGCTGGACCGCGTGCTGAATACCGGCCTCTTCGACTTCGACGAAGCGTCGAAGGCGCCGGGCTGGCTGCAGGAACTGCGCGGGCAGCACACGCCGGAGACCGAGGAATACGGCATCCGAAGTTTTGTTTACCGCGCGCGCCGGCCCCTGCATCCTGAGCGCTTCTTTGCCTTTGTCGAGGACGAATGGCCGGGCGTCGTGCGGTCCAAGGGCTATTTCTGGCTGGCCAGCCATCCCGAATTTGCGGGGTCGTGGTCGCAGGCCGGCGCGGTCGCGCATCACGGCGCGGCAGGCTATTGGTGGGCGGCCATGCCGCCGGAACGCTGGCCCGAAGATCCGGAATACGTCGCGATGATCCGCAAGAACTGGGTGGAAGGTGTGGGCGACGCGCGCCAGGAGCTGGTGCTGATCGGCATGGAGATGGATGAAGCTGCCCTGCGGGCGCGCTTTGATGCCTGTCTGCTCAGCGACGACGAGATGGCGCAGGGACCGCTTGTGTGGAAGACGTGGCCCAATCCATTTCCGAACTGGCCGTGATGGCCGCACGCCCGCGATGACCCGTACCACGCCCCTCGAACCCAGGAATCGCGGCATGCGCTCGACCTGTTGATTTTCTTAACCGGACAGGAGAACCCTTCATGAAAGTCCTCGCCTCCCTGAAAGACGCCAAGACGCGCCACCGCGACTGCCAGGTCGTGCGCCGTCGCGGGCGCATCTACGTCATCTGCAAATCCAACCCGCGATTCAAGGCACGCCAGGGCGGCGCCAAGAACCGAAACGCATAGGCCCAAACGCAAGGAAGCCGAAACGAACAAAGCGGGCTGGAATTCAAGCCCCCAAACGCAACGAAGCCGCCCCGAAAGGCGGCTTCATTGCGTCTGGGCTCGGGCGCGTCTTGCTTCGCCCTGCCCTTTACGCTATTGCACGGCTCAGATCTTGCCCGGCAATGCGTAGGCGATCACGTAGTCGCCGCGGTCAGGCGAGTTGCGGGCGCCGCCGGCCGAGATGACGATGTACTGCTTGCCATCGGCGGTCGACTTGTAGCTGATGGGCGTGCCCTGGCTGCCGACCGGCAGGCGGACCTTCCACACTTCCTTGCCCGTGCCGGCATCGTACGCGCGCAGGTAGTAGTCCTGCGTGGCGGCGATGAACACCAGGCCGCCCTGCGTGGCGAGCGTGCCGCCGATGGTGGGCATGCCGATCGGGATCGGCAGACCCAGCTTGACGCCGAAGGGACCGGTGTCCTGCACGGTGCCGACCGGAACCTGCCAGACCATCTTCTGCGTCTTCAGGTCCACGGCCGTCAGCGTGCCGAACGGCGGCGCCTGGCACGGGATCTCCAGCGGCGACATGAAGCGCACCTTGGCGTTGATCGCGTAGGGGGTGCCGGACAGCGCGACGGGGCCCTGGATCGCGGCGGCTTCGTTGCCATCGCTCTTCTTGGCGTTGGCGCCGGCTTCGACCAGCTGCACTTCCAGGCCGACGCGCATGTCGTTGATGAACAGGTAGCCGTTGACCGGGTCGATCGAGATGCCGCCCCAGTTCATCCCGCCCAGCGAACCCGGCAGGTTCAGCGACGGATCGGTGCCTGGCGGCGTGAACAGGCCCGTGTAGCGCTTGGACTTGAAGTGGATGCGGCACAGCAGCTGATCGAACGGTGTGGCGCCCCACATGTCCGATTCCTTCATGTCGTTCGCGCCGATCGAAGGCATGCCGACGGAGAACGGCTGGGTCGGCGAGTAGGTTTCGCCGGGGATGTTGCCGGCCGGCACCTTGCGCTCTTCGACGCGCGTAAGCGGCTTGCCGGTCTGGCGGTCCAGCACGAAGATCTGGCCGGCCTTGGTGCCGAACACCAGCGCGGGCACGGTCTTGCCGTCGACGGGGAAGTCGGCGAAGGACGGTTGCATCGGGACGTCGAAGTCCCACAGGTCGTCGTGCACGGTCTGGTAGACCCACTTCTCGCGACCGGTGCTGGCGTCGACGGCCAGCACGGACGCGCCGTACTTGCGGTCGAGCGCGGTGTGCTTCACGCCCCACAGGTCCACCGCGGCGCTGCCAACCGGCATGAACACGGTGTTCGATTGGGCGTCATACGACATCGGCGCCCACACGTTCGGGGTCGAGCGCACATAGGTCTGGCCGTCGGCGGGCGCGGCCTGGTCTTCCGGATTGCCCGGATCGAAGGCCCAGCGCAGCTCGCCGGTAATCACGTCGAAACCGCGCACCACGCCACCAGGCATGTCGGTGCTGACGTTGTCCGCCACGCGGCCGCCGATCACGATGGTGGTGCCGGCCAGCGTCGGGGCCGAGGTCGGGTAATACTCGCCCTTGTCGGCGCCCTTGCCCATGCCGGCGCGCAGGTCCACGCGGCCTTGCTTGCCGAAGTCGGCGCAGAAGGCGCCGGTGTCGGCGTCCAGCGCGATCAGCTCGGGCGTCACGCTGTTCATCAGGATGCGGCGGCGGCAGGCGGCGCCGGCGTCCAGGCTCACGGCCTTGACGGGCGTCGCCCCTTCCACGGTGGGCTGCTCAAGCGGCGCATCGATATCGAAATAGGCCAGGCCGCGGCAACGCATCCACTTCTTCTGCTTGGCGTTGATCTCGACTTTCCAGAGTTCCTTGCCCGTGGTGGCGTCCAGCGCAATCACGTTGTTGTGCGGGGTGCACAGGAACACGCGGTTGCCGATCTGCAGCGGGGTCTGCTGGTCTTCGGCGCCGCCGCCACCGGGGCTGACGGGGGTGTCGCCCGTGCGGTAGGTCCAGGCGACCTCAAGGTCCTTCACGTTGTCGCGCGTGATCTGGTCCAGCGCCGCAAAGCGGGTGCCCCCGGCGGTGTTGCCGTAGTGCGCCCAATCCTTCTGTTCCTGGCCGGGTGCGACGGGCTGGAGCGCCAGAGTCTCGCCTTGCGACACGGGCGCGTGGGGCACGAACATGCCGGCCACGGTTGCGATGAAGGCAAGCGCCAGTACGGCGGCCGCGATGCGGGACGGCGCCGGGTTGGCGGGCAGCTTCTGCGCGCGGCGCAGCAGCGGCTGCGACAGCGCGACCAGGATGCCGAAGCCCACGAACACCAGCACGCGGGAGACGAGCGGCCAGAATTGCAGGCCCACGTCGATGACCGCCCAAATCGCGGTGCCGACCAGCGCCAGCGCGAAAAGCAGGCCCCCATTGGGGCGGCGGCGGGCGATCTGGATGCCGGAGACGGCAAGTACGACGCCGCACACCACGAAATACCAGCTTCCATTCAGGGCCACCAGGCGAGCGCCGTGGTAACCGAAGAAGAGCCCGGCGGCCAGAATGCACGCGCCCAGCACAAACAGCCACGCTTTTGCGAGCGTGGACAGGTCTTTATGTTGTTGATTCATAGGGAATTCCAAAACACGATACGGCCATGCAGCCGGCAATGCGGCCCATCGACCGGCCCAGAGTATAAGGGTTTGTCCTTACATTCGGGAAAAGCAAAGCCGCCCCGGGGGGCGGCTAGCGGACTTGCGGGCCATCACTCCTCGGTCTGGCCGAGTTCGATCCGATGCTGCGTGCGCAGCGCCTTGGCCAGCAGATAGCCCTTGTTGTGCTCGTTCGGATAGACACCCGTCAGGCGGCAGCCGCTGACCCGGATGCCCATACGTTCCAACTGCGTGCGCTTGTCGGGATTGTTCGTGAGCAGTTCCAGATCATCGACGCCCAGCGCCCGCAGCATCTGCGCCGCCGGCGTGTAGTCGCGATCGTCCAGGCCGTGACCCAGTTCCAGATTGGCGGTGTAGGTGTCGTAGCCCAGTTCCTGCAGCCGGTACGCGTCGATCTTGGAATATAGGCCGATGCCCCGCCCTTCCTGGCGCAGGTACAGCAGGTAACCGCCCTCCTGGCTCATGAGGCGCAGCGCTTCCTGCAGTTGCGGGCCGCAGTCGCAGCGCAACGAGCCAAAGACGTCGCCGGTCATGCATTCGGAATGCAGGCGGACAAGCGGCTGCGGGCCGGGTTGCCCGAATTTGAGGGCGAGATGGTCGCGCGCATCGGCCAGGCCGTGAAAGCTGTACGCCAACGCCTGTGCCTCGGAGCCGTCGGCAAGACGGATGGGCAACCGGACGGTGGCGCGGATGGTGGCTTCGGGCAGCGGGACCGCGGCGGGGGGCGTTACGGGGTTCACGACAAACAGGTACGGGTATCGACTTGAGGCCGACAGAATACCGTATGCGCCCGCCGCACGCTCTTTACATCACGCGGACGCTGTCCACATCGAACTCGACGCTGTTGCGATCGCGGTCCAGTTCACCGCGCAGTTCGACCTGGGTCTTGTCATCGATCTTCTGGCCGGCGGGGAAGTCGTCGTTGTCGATTTCGACGCGGATCTGACCCGTGCCGTCGTCAAAAGTGTAGTGATCGTCGCCGTCGTGCGAGACGATCTGGCCACGCAGGATGGCGTTCTGGTCATCGCGGCCGTTGGCCAGCAATTCCTTGACCGTGGTGACGGCCACCGTGCTGGGGCCGCTATAGCCCTGCGCTGCCGGCTTGCCGGTGCTGGGGCCCGTGTAGCCCTGCGCGTGCGCCACGCCTGTCACGGCGGCGCCGGCGAGCACGGCGCTGGCCAGGAAGGTGCGGATGAACGTGGAACGACGGGTAGTCTGGGTCATGGTGCAGCTCCTTGCGCGGATTGCGCTTCGTTGTTGAACATGGCGCCATTTGACGCCCCGAAGATGAAGCAGACCTTAGCTTTGAGGCACGGATGCGACTGTGTTGTGGTCAGGCCTTCGTATCGATGGGCACGAGTAGCGTCACGCCCAATCCCCTGCCGTCCAGCCCCGGCCCGAACCGCAATTGCCCGCGGTGCATGTCTGCCACGCGCGCGACGATGGACAAGCCCAGGCCATTTCCCGGGACATTGGTGCCCAGCACGCGATAGAAGCGCTGCGTCAAGCGCTCAAGATCGGCCGGGGCCACGCCGGGGCCGTCGTCCTTCACACTGAGCGCGACGTATTGACCCGCGCGTTCGGCAGCGACCTGCACCTGGCCGCCTTGGCGCCCGTACGACACCGCGTTATGGATCAGGTTGCGCAAGGCGGTAAAGAGCGCGTCACGGTTGCCCGCCAGTGCCGTCTCGCGCGCATCGATCGTTATGGTAGTGCCCTGCGCCGCCGCCGTGGGCGCGCAGGCGTCGGCGGCGTCCTGCAGCAGGCTCGGCACATCAACGCGCTCGCGGGGCATGGCATCGGCCGATTGCGGATCCAGGCGCGCCAGCTGCAGCAGGTTTTCGACCAGGCTGGTCGTGCGCATCATGTCGGCGCGCAGGCGCTGCAATTGGGCGGCAAGCGCCGGCGCCTGTTCGGCGGGATGGCTGCGTTGCAGCACCTGTATCCGCGACGCCAGCGCCGCGAGCGGCGTGCGCAGTTCGTGGGCGGCATCCGCGGTGAAGCGCCGCTCGGCTTCCAGCGCATGATCAAGCCGGCCCAGCAGGCGGTTCAGCGCGGCGGTGATCGACTGGACTTCATACGCCCTGCTCTCCTCGGCCACGGGCGACAGGTCCGTCGGCGACTTGGCCTCGATGCCGCGCGTCATGCGCGCAAGCGGCTTGAGCAGCCGCCAGATCAGAAACCAGTTGATCAGCCCCAACAGCACCCACAGGCCGACCAGCGGCCAGGCCAGCGATTCGAGCATGTCCCAGATCAGATCGGTGCGCTCGTCCATTTCTTGACCGACCTGTGCCGAAAACCCCAGCGTGTCGTGATGGCGGACGTAGACGCGCCAGTCCTCGCCGTCCGCGCGCACGTCATAATAGCGGTCGCCGCGGCGCTCGGGGTCCACGAACGGCCGCTTTGGCGCGTCTTCGCCGCGCAGCAACACTTCTCCTGAGCGCGACACCAGTTGGTAGTCCAGCCGCAGTGCGGGTTGCGTGTCTGCGGGAGCGCGCTCGCCGGCCACGCGGCCGATGCTGCCTTCGCCCAGCGCCAGGACCAGCCGCGCGCCCTCTTCCAGCCAGTCGTCGTAGGCGTCGTTGACCTCCTTGCGTGCGATGGCCAGCACGATGAGGGTGCTGACCAGTCCGACCAGGATGCTGGAGCCGAGTGTCGTACCGATCAGCCGCCGCCGCAGCGAATAGCCGCGCGGGGCCTTCGACGCGGCGTTGGATGGAGTCCTGGATGTGTTCTTGCGCCAGCGCATGTCAGTCGGCCAGGCGATAACCCTGGCGCCGCACCGTCTTGATAAGGTCGGCCGCCAGCTTGCGCCGCAGGTTGTAGATGTGCACTTCGATCGTGTTGCTTTCGACTTCGTCGCCCCAGCCGTACAAGGCTTCTTCGAGTTGCGCGCGGGACACGATGTGGCCGGGATGACGGATGAGCGCGTGCAGGATGGCGAACTCCCGCGCCGTCAGCTCCACTTGCGCGCCGTGGTAACGGACCTGCTTGGCGGCTGCGTCGAGCGAGACACCGCCGTGTTCCAGCGTCGGCGTGGCGTTGCCGTCGCGGCGGCGCAAAGCGGCGCGGATGCGGGCAGACAGTTCCTCCAGATCGAACGGTTTGACCAGATAGTCGTCCGCCCCCAGATCCAGGCCTTCGATGCGGTCGGGCACCGCGTCGCGCGCGGTGATCATGATGGCCGGCACGTTGTCGCGCCGCGCGCGCAATTGCCGAAGCAGGTCGTCACCCGTCATGCCGGGCAGCCCGCGGTCGATCAGGACGCAGTGATAGTCGTGCGTGGCAAGCGCGGTCTCGGCAAGATCGCCGCGCGTCACGCGGTCGACGACGTAGCCGTCGAGCTCCAGCCACGATTCGATCGACTCGCCCAGGGATACATCGTCTTCGGCCAGTAGGATACGCATGCGCCGACTATACGCGACAGGATGAAGTGAATCTTAAGCCTGGCGGCGGGACGTCATTCCGGTAGTTCGTAGCTCGAGCTGCGTCCGCCGGCGGCCGCTTTGCGGAGCATGTTCCGATTCAGGAGATCGGTGATGTCGCGCAGTGCCGTATCGGGCGAACATTTGGCGATGGCGGCCCATTTGGTGGTGGTGAGCTTGCCTTCAAATCCGTCCAACAGCCTGTTCAGCACCTTGGACTGGCGCTCGTTCAGGGGCTCCGCTCCCCAACGGCGCCAATACTGGGTCTTGGCCAGCACCTTATCCAGCACCTCATGAGCCTGATTCACCGCCCGATGCAGCGTCGCCAGAAACCAGGCCAGCCACGGCGTGACATCCATGGAGTCCTTCTGCGTGTTCTCGAGAATCGCGTAGTAAGCGTTGCGCTCGCGTTGGATCTGAGCCGACAGACTGTAGAAGCGTTGCGGACTGCCATCGGCGCGCGCCAGCAGCAGATCCCCGATGGCGCGGGCGATGCGGCCATTGCCGTCGTCGAACGGATGCACCGTGACGAACCACAGATGGGCCAATCCCGCCTTCAGCAACGCGGGCATTACCGGACCGCCCGCAGCATGCGCGGGCGCATTCACCCAGTTCAGGAATGCGTGCATGTCGGCGTCCACCCGTGCTGCCGCGGGGGCTTCAAAGTGCACCCGCTGGCGGCCCATGGGACCGGACACGACCTGCATCGGGCCATCGGTGTCGGTGCGCCAAGTCCCCACGTTGATGCGAGACATGCCCGAGTAATTCGTCGGGAACAACGCCGCATGCCAGCCGAACAGACGCTCTCGCGTGACGGGCGCATGGCAGTTGCCCGTGGCGTCCAGCACCATTTCCACGACGCCCTCGACATGACGGTCCACCGGGGCGAGTGCGCCGATATCTACGCCGATGCGTCGCGCGATAGAGGACCGGACCGACGCGACGTTAAGCACCTCTCCTTCGATTGCGCTGGTCTTGACGACCTCGTCCGTCAGGACGCCGAGGCTCGCCTGATCCCGCAGCGGCATGCCGACGTCCCGCAGGCGCCCCATCAAGGCGCCCTGCGCGCGGCTGACGTTAGCCAACGGCTCGGCCAGCGCATTGAGGTCAAAGCGCCACTGCGGCCAATCGGGGGCCTGCCAGATGTAAAGATAATCTCCGCATGTCATGCGGAGATTATGGTCCCTATTCGCCGCACGTGCAATTTATTCTCCGCAAAATTTGCGGAGAATAAGCCGCCTAATCTCCGCATCCCGTAGCAATCACGGTTTGAAAGGCACTACATCGACATCAAATCCCGCCCACGCGGCTCACGCCGCCCTGCGTCACGATCTGGACGCGTTGGCCGGTCGAAATCGGCACGTCCGCTTCCTGCGTAATGACGCGTACGTCGCCCGAATCCAGGCGCACGGTGATTTCCAGCCCTGCCCGGCGGGCGCTGGCGTTTTCGATGGCGTTGCCCGCCATGGCGCCGCCGACCGCGCCGCCGACGGTGGTGATGCGGCGTCCCGAGCCGCCACCCACGGCGTTGCCCGCGACGG